>CAYXPV010000204.1:0-4221 GCA_964467285.1 uncultured Oscillospiraceae bacterium | reverse complement strand
TGCATCTGTCATATTGTGGAAGAGGAAGCCGCGGAACTGTCTGGACTCGGGCTGTTCGTAAATACGCATCTGTGCCTTTGTCATAACGCCCAATGTACCTTCGGAGCCGATGAATATCTGATTTAAGTCGGGGCCTGCCGCGTGCTTGGGAGCAGGGGAGGTTTCAATGATGTCACCGTTGGGGAGAACTACTTCCATTTGGAGCACCATATCGTCTATCTTGCCGTACTTTGTGGAGGAAACGCCTATACCTCTGTGAGCAAGGAATCCGCCAACTGTTGAGCAGGTAAGGGATGAGGGGTAGTGCATTGTGGCATAGCCTCTTTCGTTTGCCGCCCATTCAATGTGCTTGTAGATGGCACCTGTGCCACATTCTATGTACATACCCTGTTCGTTTACATCGTAGATTTTGTTCATTCTCTTGGTGTCGAGAACTATACCGCCGCATACGGGAATGGCACCGCCCTGGGTACCGCCGCCTGCACCCCAGGTAGTAACGGGGATTTTGTAGTAGTTTGCAATCTTAAGTACTGCAGAGGTTTCCTTTGCATCCTTGGGAGCAACTATAAAGTCGCCCTCGGGCATTCTTAAGCCTCTGTCTGCCCACATTCTGGAGAGCCAGAAATAGTCAACGCTGTGGGTGAGCTTGTCTATTGTTCTTGTGGAACAATTTTCTCTGCCAACGGCATCTTCCAGCTCGGTGGCAATAACGTCAAATAAAAAGTCTGTCATTTTATTCTTTTCCTTTCCTTATTTTACAATTTTTCCGCCGAGGATTACCTTTTCTATTTTGTAATCCGGGGTAAATATTACGATATCTGCATCAAGACCTGTCTTGATTTTACCTTTGTTTTCCGCGCCGAGAATTTTTGCGGGTGTTTCGGTAATCATCTTTACCGTGTCGGCAAGGCTCTGTCCGTAGTGGTTTACACCTCTGTCAAGGAGCATTGCCGAGGTGGCTATGCTTCCTGCAAAGCAGGAACGGTCGGGGAGCTTTGCAACTCCGTCCTCTATAATTACTCTGTTTTCGGGAACCTTTTCGCCAAGCCAGCTTTCCGTCACATCTGTTCCGGCAGGTCGGAGAGCATCGGTTACAAGGGCTACCTTGTCGGTACCTTTGATTTTAACTGCAAGCTTAAGGGCATCTACTGCCGCGTGCTTGCCGTCGGCAATAAGCTCTACGGTAACGTCGTCGTCAAGGTATGCCGCTTCCACTATGCCTGCCTTAACCACCTGATTTACTTTGCGTACTGTGGTTGTGGCACTGTAAAGGTGGGTTATGTGGTTAAAGCCTTCTTTAAAGGCTTTTAAGGCAATATCGCTTGTGGCATTACTGTGACCCAATGCAAGGCGAACGCCGTTACTTAGCATTGTTTCGGCAAATTCCGCCATATTGTCAAGCTCGGGAGCCGCGGTAATTCTCTTTATTATGCCTTTACCTTCGCTTAAGAGCATAGCTGTTTCTTCTTTGGTGGGAGAGTGGAGAAGGTATTCCTTGTGAGCACCCTTCTGCTCTTTGGAAATGTAGGGCCCTTCAAGGTGTATTCCGTAGAAGTTGGGGTACAAATCCATATTGCTTTTGTAGGTGCGTATAAGCTCCATAGTGTTTTCCATAGTGGAGGAAACCGCTGTGGGAACCATTGTGGTGGTTCCGTTTTCAAGGTGGGTTTGAGATATTCCCTTAAAGGCTTCTGCGGTGCAATCCATAAAGTCATAGCCGCCGCCACCGTGAAGGTGAATATCCACAAATCCGGGAGAAACGTATTTTCCTTCTGCATCAATTACAGTGCAATCTTCGGGAATATCGCCTGAAAAATTATCGTTTTCTATAAGGTTATCTTTAAGAAGTATATCCTTTTGGGTTATACATCCGCCCGATACAACCTGTCCGTTTTTAATAAGTAAATAACTCATTTGTTATACACCCTGATTTCCGGTACGGGAGATGTAAGTGCTACCTCTGCCGCATAGAGAACGGCATCGGGGTGATTCTGGAACAGTGAGCAGGGAACCTTGGCTGTGACTTCGCCGTGGAGAACCTTGCGGAGTGCGCCTGCATTCCAGTCACGGGGCATACACATTCTTACTTTCTTTGCCATAAACATTTCCTTCATACCAACTGTGATGCAGTATTTGGGAATAGCGTTTACGTCACCGCCGCAGTTCATAAAGCAGTTGATGGTTCTTGTTTCTCTGGAAACTTCAAGAACTCTTGTGGGGCGATTTAGAAATTCTTCGTTTGTGCATTCTTCGCCTTCTTCGGGGGGCTCATTGAATGCATAGTGGCCGTTGATGCCAACTCCGCCGAATACCATATCAAGCTTGCCGAACTTTTCTATAAGCTCCATAACCTGACCGGGATTCTTGGGGTCGGGGAAGTATCTGTTTTCGGGGAGAACGTTGAGCTCATCGTCAATCTGTGAGTAGAATATTCTCTCCATACCGCCTCTGAAGGAGAGGGGGTCATTTATGTCTATGTACTCTTTGTCGTCTGTGAGATATTCGTCCATGTTGATGAAGGTACAGTTCTTGAGGCTTACTCTGTACTTGTTTATAAGATACACCAGTCTTGCGTAGGGGCCTAAGGGTCCGTAGGGTACTACCATAATTGTGGGTTCGCCCTTTTTGTTGTTTTCTTCGATGGTTTCCAGTACTTCGATGGCAACCTTCCAGTACATATCAACTTCCGCTTCGCAAACGTTAAGCTTAATGTTGCTTCCTTTGCCTAAGTCTTCTCTTTTAATTCTGTTGATGTCCATTTTGTATTCTCCTTTTTAAATGTTATCAATATCGCAAAATACTCTTTCTTCGGCAGATTTCTTTGCGGCAAGGCACATTGCGGCGCTTAAGATGCCGGATTTTAAATCTGCGTGGGATATATCCTTACCCGATACCACATCGGCAAAATTCTTAACCAGCTTGTCGTCACCGCCAAAGTGATTTCCGCTAAGGTCAAGGGTGTGGGTTTCGCATCTTTGTTCGTTGTGATAGTAAACAGTTACTATGCCGGTGCAGAAGTCAAATTCAAGAGTACCCAGGTAGCCAATAAGTCTTGCACCGCGTTTTCTTGCTTTCTTTCGTGCAACAAAGTTCTGGGTGTATACCACGTGAAGTCCGCTTTGGTATTCCACGATGCAGCTTCCGCTGTCCTCGTTGCCCGTATCTTTGGCAAAACAGCAATACTCGCCTATGGAGTATGGGTCGCCGTAGGTTTTTACATTCTTTTCGCTTTCGGTGCATTCATCCTGCTTGGGGCAGTCTGCACATTTAAGACCTTCGGGCATATCGCCTTTGAATATCACTTTGGAATTCATGGCACACACACTTACGGGTGTATCGCCCAAAAGATAGTTGATGTAGTCTAAATCGTGAGTACTTTTCTGGAGGAAGAGACCGCCTGTTTCCTTTTCGTCACGGTACCACTTGTGGTAGTAGCCTCTGCCGTAGGGTACATTGTTGTATGCCTGAACCTGAGAGATTACACCAAGTTTTCCGGAATCTATAATGGATTTTACAAGCTCGGTCATTCCGTTTGTTCTTAAGGGGAAGGAAACCACGGTTTTGTCATTCATATGAAGGATTGTTTTGAGCCTCTCCTTATCCTCTTCATTGGTGCATACGGGCTTTTCCAGAAACATGGGTATACCGTGCTTTGCACAGAGCAAAGCGTACTCGGTGTGCAGAGAGCATCTTGTGCCTATCATTATGCCCTGGGGCTTTTCTTTGGCTATCATTTCTTCCGCATCGGTGTAGAGGGCGATGACGGGGAAGTCCTGCACCAAAAGGGCATCCTTACCCTTGGGGTCGCAGAGGGCGGCAATATGGAAATCATCCATTTCACCAAGCTTTTTAACCAGGGATGAAATTCTGATTCCGCCACCGATTACACAGATATTGTACATATCATGGCCTCCTTTATTCTTCTATGGGGTCATAGGTAAGACCGGGAACATACTTGGTAAACTCTTTAAGAACTTCGCTGTAGTTTCCGTATACTTCGCTCATATGGTGAATGTAGGGGCCTTCTATGAGCTTTCTTTCAATTTTCGACAAATCCTTAAATTCTGCCCACATATATGTGCCGAAGGTGTAGGGGCCTTCCACCGTGCGGAATTCTCCGCCAAGAAGCGTATAGTTTCCGCCGTCACCCTGGAAACGGGCAATGGTGTATTCGCCGTCTTTCACCTTAAAGCTGGGTTTGGTGTTAAAGAGCTTCGGCTT
>CAYXPV010000203.1:0-4223 GCA_964467285.1 uncultured Oscillospiraceae bacterium | reverse complement strand
ATTTCAGCCGCTGTTTGAAAAATAATAGACTACTGAATAGTCTTTATAATACTTTATCACATAAGGAATAAATTGTCAACTGATTTTAAGTGTTTTGGCTACTTTTATAAGTTTTACGGGATATTTTTATGCATCATCTACATAAATATACAACAAACACCTGCAATATGCAGGTGTTTGAATGAAATTATTTGTCTTTAAGATAGTCGTTAAGTTTAGCAACAAGCTCGTCTGCATCAACACCGTGAACAGCACAAGCCTCTGCAATGGACTCACCGCTGGCTGAAGGACAACCAAGACAATGCATACCGATTTCAAGGAAGAAAGGTGCTGTACCCTGGTCTAATCTTAAAACATCAAGAATTATTGTATCCTTAGTTACTGAAGCCATTATTTTCACTCCTTTTCATAAATTACATCATACATATATTATATAATTTTTGCTTTTGTTTTGCAAGAGTAATTTTAAATTTCTCTGTATTTATTTTTACCCGTTTCGTATAAATCATTACCCTGACAATCAATAATAACAGTAAGGGGCAATTTCTCCACTTCCAAACGTCTTATAGCCTCGGTACCGAGATCCTCATAGGCAATAATTTCCGATTTTACAATATGCTTTGATATAAGAGCACCGGCACCGCCTATTGCGCCAAAATATATTCCGCCGTATTTAACTATTGCCTCCGAAACGTCGGAATTTCTCTTTCCTTTACCAATCATTGCACATAAACCTTTAGACATAAGAATCGGAGAATATTTATCCATACGTCCGCTTGTTGTAGGACCGCAAGAGCCGATAACGGCACCTTCCTTTGCAGGACAAGGACCAACATAGTATATAACCTGTCCCTTTACATCAAAAGGAAGTTCTTCTCCTTTCTCCAGAGATTGACACATTCTCTTGTGAGCAGCATCTCTGCCTGTATATATAACCCCCGAAAGAGTTAATACATCTCCTGCTTTTAAGTTTTTAATTTTATCATATGTAATTGGTGTTGTAATATTCAAAGCTTACACCTCCGTTAAATAATTATAATACATTTTTAAGTAAATTACAATTAAAACCAATAATATTTTTTCGGATTCGGAACATAATACTATCACAGCAGAATTAACTGCTGAGTATTTTACTTATCAGCGCATTTTCAAAACACTTTGAATAAGGCGATAAAGTAAAATGCTGAATTTTCTTACTTGTCCGTAGTAAGAATCATATTTTAAATCGGACAGAAAGGTTTTGGATTTAAAATGGCAAATTGCAGTAATCCGAACAAATCAATTGGTTGTACCGTTTCACAGTGTGAACATCACTGCGGCGGTCAGAACTACTGTACACTCGATAAGATAACCGTAGGCACTCACGAGAGCAATCCTACTGTAATCGAATGTACAGACTGTGAATCCTTTAAGCTTAAAAAGAGCCTTTAAGGAATGAAAATCCCCGAGAACAATCTCGGGGATTACATATTTTAAAAAGTGATTTTAACGCCCTTTTCAATAAGTTTTTGTTGCAACACTTTTACATCCAAAGAAGCAAAGTCATCACTTATAGCAGCTGCTGTACCTGCTGCTTCACCGGTAACTGCGCAAACAGGAATTACACGAGATATTTCCCACATGCTTTGTGTAGAGTACATACAACGACCTGCAGCAATAAGATTTTTAACATCCTTTCCGTAAAGACTTCTGAAAGAAAGCTGGTAGGCAGGACCTCGAACTCTCCAGTTGGCAAATACGCCCACGGAATCCTCAAACTCTTTATGGTCATCAGCCTTAGACATAGGGTAAAGTCCCTTTATCATTCTTGTCATACGGAATTGAGGAATAGAGGGTATTGTAACAGGTTCCATCTCTTCACCGGATGCATTTCTCTGCAATACATCATCTTCAATCTTATCATGACCAAGCTGAATAAATCTGCTTATTTCCTCTGCATCAATTCCTTCGAAACGATCTTGTGTGAGCATTTCAGGTTCAGTACCCTTTTTTTCTTCATCAGGAAGCTCAGCATAGCCAAGAGGATTAAGTTTAAGTCCGTTTTTATCACAGAAATAATACCAGGCAGCCAAAACGTTCTTCTGACGATAGGTTTCTACCTCGGCGCCGGATAAAACACAGATATCTGCATCACCGGTACAGTCAACTACACTCCTTACTTTTATAGCTCTTCTGCCTGATTTGTTTTCTGTAATTACCGCATTAATCTTGTCGTCCTTCATATCAACAGCGGCTGCTACTGTGCCGTAAAGGATTTTAACGCCTTCTTTAAGTAATAGTTTCTCTGCAGATATTGCAAACATATGTGGATTATACTCTATAAGATATCTGTTGCCTTTTGCCCTTTCTTCTACCGTTGCATCGCGAAACCATTCCTCCGGATATCGCCTTGCAAAACCATGTTCCACAGAAAGTTTTAA
Source organism: uncultured Oscillospiraceae bacterium (assembly GCA_964467285.1). Classification (GTDB taxonomy): domain Bacteria; phylum Bacillota; class Clostridia; order UMGS1810; family UMGS1810; genus RGIG8748. Next base: position 1,803 of record CAYXPV010000203.1, on the reverse strand, counting down.
AAGCTCTTCTGCAATACCGAATGATACCTGATTACCCATACCGTCGCATATAGGCAGATAAATAGCAATAAGGCCTGCTGTACCGAGTCCGCCAAGCATATATTCACGCTCAAGAAGTGTAACCTTGGCGCCTTGTCTTGCGGCTGCAAGTGCAGAAGCAACACCGGCAACACCGCCGCCTGCTACAAGAACATCGCATTCATCATACACGGGTATTTTGTTGTTTTCATTAATGTATTCCATGATAGCCTCCTCATTTAGTCATAAGAATTATGACGGGTATAAATATAACAATTATTAATATTCCTATAAAAAATGTTGTTGAAAAAATACTTTTCTTTTGTGATGAGCTTTTCACTTCTATAAGTTTAGCCTTTTGCAGAGCAAGAACAACGGGGCGATACATAAACAGAATAAACCCTGAATTAATTATACCCTTAACTGCATTAAAAGGCAAGAAAACCGTCGGAAGCATTGTTTTAATAACATCTCTCGGAACGTTCATATACAAAGGAGTAATAAAATAATTCCACAAAAGCATAACAGCAATCAGAGAAAGTGTAGCTAAAGCCAAGCTTAAAAAGGCACCCGACAAAGTTTTTTTCCTTTTATAAACAAAAGAAGCAACAACGCTGAATGCCGCGGTGGAAACCACATTCATCAAAAGGCCTATAGGTCCGGTGTGGCTTACCGAAACAAACTCTAAAAAAGCAATGATTACCGAAATAACAAACGCACATAAGGGACCGAATATAAATCCGCCAATGGTTATTACAACATCTTTTGCATCATACTGCAAAAAACCTTCAACAGGAGGAATAATCTTACTTGCAAACATAAATACATATGCCATAGCACAAAGCATTGCAATAGCAGTAAGCTTTTTTGTTTTTATTCTATTATTCATTGTTCATCTGCCTTTCAAAAAAGCCCCGATTTTAAACATCGGGGCTTTAATAAACATTTCACATTCCTTCTCACATCCGGACTGTACCGTCGGCTTTGGAATTTCACCAAATCGGCTGCATAAACAGTTGCTTAAGCAATTAGCGGGCTATACCGCCGGTGGGGAATCTCACCCCGCCCCGAAGAACACTTAGTTTATTATATTATTGATACGGCAATTTGTCAACAGTTTTAACAAAAAGTATCGTCAAAAAGTATTACCTCTCCGCATTTAAGACTTTTTGGTATATCAATAATTCTTTGATTTGTTGAACCCTTGAATTTAAGGTTAAGTTCGGTTTTATTCTTATCAAATCTGCCGTCAACAAGAACATCACATACGGAAAGAAGTTTTTTCTTTGTTTCGTCGGAAATTATTTCCTCAAAGGTATATCCCGAATAAACCCAGATAGACTTCCCCCCTGCCTTAATTTCCGATGCAAGAACAAAAAGTTCCTTTGCCTGTTCAAAAGGCTCGCCGCCGCTGAAAGTAACGTTTGTAAAAGAACTCTCCATAAGGTCATCGTAAACTTCTTTGAGCGTAACATCTTTGCCGTTGGCTTTATCCCATGTTTTGGGATTGTGGCACCCTTCGCATCGGTGGGGGCAATAATTTACAAAAAGTACATCACGAAAACCGGTGCCGTCAACCGAAGAAGAATGCATTATATCCATAATGCGTATTTTAATATCGTCAAGATTACACATCATGAGTTACACGGTCCTTAAGTTCTGCTTTTTTAGCGGAATTCCACTTGTTAACACTACCAACAAGATATCCGGTAATTCTCTGAATCATATCAATGTTTTCACTGCCGCAATTGGGACAAACCTTCATATCCTTTTCGGCATTCTCAA
>CAYXPV010000202.1:525-4228 GCA_964467285.1 uncultured Oscillospiraceae bacterium | reverse complement strand
CTTGGTTTCTTCTACTTTGGTTTCTTCTACCTTGGTTTCTTCTACCTTGGTTTCTTCTACCTTGGTTTCTTCTACCTTTGTTTCATCCGCTGCAAATACAGCTATTGAAGTAAAAAGCATTGCAATGCATAAAAATACGCTAAGAATTTTCTTTAAATTTTTCATCATGTCTTCTCCTCTCGTATTACTTTAATTTAACAGTATATGAATCGTTTATATGTAAGTATTCAGAAAGTAAAGCTACGTCTCTTGTAGACACAAACAATCTTTCGCCGTCACCAACTGTCTTTACATATACTAAATCATTGAGTTCCATCTGGTCATCATATCCACCGATGGACATCACGCCATTTTCCTTGGTATAGTCAAGAACTGTTAAGTATGCCTTTGCACCGTACTGAGGATTGCTGTTAAACATTATATCCACACAATATCTTGTTCCGGAGAATGGTGTTGTACCATATCCGTCTGCATCCATAATGTATTCCTCACCAGTTGTCTCACCATATATCAAACGTACAGTTTCCTGCTGATTATCCCACTGCAATTCTAAACCAGTTTTATTGGTTGTATCATTTGAAATAGGATATACAAGTCTTAATGGAATATATGTTACTCTGTCTTTCACAAAAGCAAGTTCGGAAAAAGCTGAGTAATCATCGTTGATTTCCAAAGATGTACCTACTTCGACTTCGTCAGCACTAACACAAATTGATGCAAACGATAATACAATTGCAATTACACAAACCAAACTAATTAATTTCTTGAACATTTTTCTAATTCCTTTCTAACCATTTTTAATTGTAACCAGGTCTAATTTTTACGCCTTTGCCTGATGAACCACCGGTACCACTAGTACCACCGGTATTACCTGTATCAGTTGTACCTCCACCGCCGGTATTACCTCCACCGCCGGTATTGGTTGTACCTCCACCACCGCTATTAGTTCTCTTCGGCTTAGCAGTTACAGTAACATTTACAATCCTGGTTATACCGCCGTCTGCGGTTACTGTAATAACTGCAGTACCACGAGATTTAGATGTTATAACACCGTTGGCATCTACTGTTGCAACCGACTCATCGGAGCTGGTAAAGGTTAATTCCTTAACAGTAGCATCTGCAGGCTCTACAGCTGCACGAATTGTTGCTGTTTCTCCACCCTCGGTAAGAGTAACACTTTCGGTATTAATTGCTATGCCGGTTACCTCAACCTTCTTGGCAGCAACTGTAAGTCTCATAGTTACCGTTACAACATCACAGGTTACGGTGATGGTTGTTTCACCTTCGGCAAGGGCTTCGATTTCACCATCGGAAGTTATTGTAGCAACGTTTTCGTCACTTGAAGAGTACTCTATCTCTGCTTCTGCACCTTCTGGCAAGATTGCAGGTTCAAGCTGATAAGTATCGCCTATAATCATACCGTATTCTACAGGAACATTGGTAATTGACTCTACCATAATGCCGGTTTCGCCGCCACCGGAGAAAATAAAGTAAGCACCTACACCACCAATCAAAAGCAATGACAGCAAGGCTGCGATTAGGATAATCGGCAGTTTGGACTTCTTCTTTGTGACGGTACCTGTGGATATATCACTTATAGTTCCGCCGCCGGCAGGTGTAGCACCGCCTGCAACATCACTTATGGTACCACCACCGGTTCCGGTACTCATACCACCTACGACATCACTTATTGTTCCGCCGCCGGTACCTGTACCAACGCCACCTGCAACATCACTTATGGTGCTTCCTCCGTTGCCGCTACCGATACCATCATCGCTGATGTCATCGTAGTCGTCAAGCTCTCTGGGAAGAAGAACCGGTGTGTCGGGCAGACCCATATATATGCTCCTTAATGCTTCCGCCATTTCGCCGGGAGTATCGTAACGGTCGTGTCTGTCATAAGCACACGCCCTGAGTACTATCCTTGCAAGATCGTCGGTACAGTATTTGGGAGCAGGCATAGGCTCCTGACCGGTAAGTCTTTTAAGATGCGCCTGCGCCTCGGCATCCTGGCCGGGTATGCTGTCGGCATCTATATAGGGCTTTCTTCTGTTGTTAAGAAGCTGATACATAGCAATACCCAATGCATAAATATCAACAGTTTTGTTGTACTTGTGGTCTCGGGTAATCTCGGGAGCCATATAATCCTCGGTTCCTGTTACAGTACCTGTTGCAGTACCTGAGCCAACCTTGGAAACACCAAAGTCACCAAGCTTGTAATTGCCGTAGCTATCGATAAATATATTTTCGATTTTGATATCTCTATGTATAATATCGAACTGCTGACAGCTCTCAATAGCAGAACATATATCTATACCCAGTTTTGCAACATCCTTAGCTGTAATTGCATTGTGCGCCAGATAATCCTCCAGCGAAGTAAGAAGCTCCATACGGATGATGATATCCCATCCGGCTTTTCCGGGCTTCCTTGTTTTGATATGGTCCTCATAACGTACAATGTTATTTGCATTACGGAGGTTGAGCATAGAGGAAACCTCTATAGAAAGTTTATCTGCACGGTCATCGTACATCTTGGCACGCTCGGTGGCGCTATACTTTCTGTAATAATCCTTGTCCCCTTCCTTAGGGATGGATATATACTTTACAGCAGCGTACTCACGGGTACCGTTTACATCGCGGTATACCTTAAACACTTCACCATAGCTACCTTTACCGATAGACTTCTCTATATTCCACTCACCCCATAAAGGTATGTAATTGTTAATTCCTTCACTCATTTGCTTTCACCTCCCATCTGCTGAAATGTTGGATATTACACAATACGAAGTATTGTATAATATAAGCAAGCAACTGTTTGTATAAATATACGAAATTAATTATATCGCTTTATGTAACAAATGTCAACAATTTGTGAATATTTTGTCAAAAAAGTTAAATTATGTGTTAACGTGGTGAAAAAAGTCTGAAAATGTCGGAATATGAGTGGGCTTTCGTCGGTTTACAATAATAAAAATCATTTGCATAATTATAAGGACTTCACCGCAAAGGAGAAGTCCTCATACATTAGTATTATCTCACATCAATCTGTTTTCCGGAAGCATAGCCCCAAATACCATTGTAGTTAACATAATACCATCCGTTTTTCGTCTTGTCGGGGTACACGGTGCAACGTGCTCCCTGCTCCATACTTCCAACTATTTTGTAGTCCGTTGAAGGTCCTGTACGTATGCTCAAATTATCCCATGATGATGGGATATTTACTGTTCCGACCTCAGTTTCCGAAGGAAGATATATATAATTACCGGAAGCATAACCCGAAATGCCGCCATACTCTACGTAATACCAACCGTTTTGTGTTTTGTCGGTATACACCTTGCAGGTTGCTGTATGGTTCATACTGCCTACTATGGCGTAATTCGTAGAAGGTCCTGTTCTTAGGGAAAGGTTGTCAAAGCTTTCGGGAATCAGCACTACTCCAGTTGTATAATTATCGGAAGGGATTTCTGCCCTGCTTCCCACTATTGTAAATGAATCACTCACCCAGCTTACACTTTTGCCGTTTTCGTCCTCTGCGTAATATTTAACATAATACGTACCCGGTGAAAGTCTTTCGAATTTAAGACCGGTATCCAGCTTGCTGCCCTCAATTACATAAGTTGCGGTAGTGGTCCATCCGCTTGACTCCTGAACAACATTTTTCCCGAAATCCAGTATATAAGAACGCACATCGGTAATATGGCAG
>CAYXPV010000202.1:0-515 GCA_964467285.1 uncultured Oscillospiraceae bacterium | reverse complement strand
AAATTGAAACTCTGTCCTTCCGCAAGTTCACCGCGGGGATAGTCCCCGGGAAGTATCTTAAGTTCAGATTCCACCGGCTCGGGTTCGGGCTTTTTACTGCTTTCCGGGGTGGTGAACACAATTTCATCTGTTACACGGGTAACGCCGCCCTGCTCCAGGAAAACAGTACATTTATATTTTGTTCCGGGTTTAAGGCTGTAATCTGCATCAAGGGCAAAATCGCATTCAAAATCCATTTCACCGTATTTATCCCCTTTAAACCTTGTGCTGTATACTCTTTTTGAACCTATCTTTACACCTATTGCATCGGGGTATATACCACGGTAACCTATTTCGCCGTATACAACCGCATTATTCTCTGTAACATCACAGGCACCCACATCGCCAAAATACATTGTGGAAAGGTGTCTTTCCAACATATCCATATTAATCATCCCTGCCCCATAATAATGGGAACTGCCAAGGTTTACGGCATTTTTTCCAAAGGCTTGGGTTATTTCGTCGGTGGGCATATC
>CAYXPV010000201.1:0-4284 GCA_964467285.1 uncultured Oscillospiraceae bacterium | reverse complement strand
ACCAGACAACGTCGTTGTGTAATGGTAGACGGTTTGCACATTGTATAATAACAATCGGAGGATATTGATATGGACGCATTGGGAATGATTGAAGTATATAGCTTTACAACAGCAGTTTGTGCGGCAGACATTGCCGCAAAAGCAGCCGATGTCAAAGTTATTGCTTTTGACAGAACCCGACCTAAAGATGCTTCGGCACCTGCTCCGTTGGTAATGCAGGTTAAGGTCGAAGGTGATAATGCATCGGTTAAAGCGGCTGTTGAGGCAGCTTCTGCCTTTGCAAAAGACGAAAAAATGTACATTATTTCTCACGTTATACCCCGTCCCGGTCAGGGTACGGAGAAGATGGCGTATCTTCTTGATATGAACAAAGATAAGTATAACAAGAAGCTCCCTAAAACCTTCTGTGGTGTGGAAGACGAACCCGAAAGAGTAGATTTTGCAATAGGTATGATTGAGGTTTCCGGACTTGTTGCAGCAATTGCAGGTTTGGACGAAATGCTTAAGGCAGCCGATGTACGTCTTATTCACTCGGAAAAAAGACTTGGCGGAAGGCTTGTAACGCTTATTGTAAAGGGTAGTGTTTCATCGGTAGCAGCGGCTGTGGAAGCCGGTGTTAAAGCATCTGAGCCCTTAGGTCAGCTTCATGGACAGGCTGTTATTGCAAATCCCCATGGAGAAATAATGAAATTCTTTGACTATGAAAGTTAATTTACCTGTTTGTAAGGTGGTAATTACATGTATAATTTAAACGATATAGAAAAAGCAGTTAAAGCTGCATGCAAGGAAATAAAAGCAAATACCAACAAAGCGGAAGGTGACTATGTTAAAATAGGCATTTCCCAAAGACATATACATCTTTCCAGGGAAGATTTGGATACACTCTTTGGCAAGGGCTATGAGCTTACTCCCAAAAAGGTACTTATGGGTAAGGAATTTGCCTCCAACGAAGTTGTAACCTTAGTTGGTCCTTCTCTTAAATCTATTGAAAATGTTCGTGTTTTAGGTCCCGTACGTAAGAACACACAGGTTGAGATTTCCCGTACAGATACCTTTGTACTTAAAGTAAGCCCACCGGTAAGACCTTCGGGCGAAACAAAAGGCTCGGAGAAGCTTGTTGTTGTCGGACCCAAAGGCACTGTTTACTTAAAAGAAGGAGTAATCATCGCCAACCGTCATATACATCTTACACCGGAGTTTGCCGCTTCTCTCAATCTTTCCGACAATGACTATGTTGATGTTGTAATAGATGGAATTAAACCCACAAAGTTCTATGATGTGCAGATTCGTGTCCGTGAGGACTTCAATGTGGAAATGCACATTGACACAGACGATGCCAACTCATCCTGTCTTAAAAACGGAGACATTGTTCACGTTGTAACAAAGTAATTTAACAAAAAACCGAAAGGAATGAATGAAATGCTTGCACTGGAACGACACAAAAAGATACTTGAGCTTTTGAACCTTCACGGTGCGGTTATGGTAAGTAAGCTCAGTACAGAACTTGGAGTTACCGAGGAAACCGTTCGTCGTGACCTTGAAAAGCTTGAGTCCCAAGAGCTTCTCCGCAGAACTCACGGTGGTGCTCTTCCTATGGAAGAAGGCAGCTATGAGTATTCTTTGGAAAAAAGAAAAACCCTCAATGTGGAAGTAAAAAAAGAGCTTGCCAGAAAGGCAGTTCAGTATATCGCCACCGGTGATACCGTATTTCTTGATGCGTCTACCACCACCTTTTATATGGCGAAAGAAATAAAGAATATGAAAAATGTTACCGTTATTACCAACTCTTTAAGAGTAATCAATGAGCTTTCGGGCTGTGAAGGTGTAAAGGTAATTGCGGTAGGCGGTATTGTAAGTAAAAACCAGTCTTTGATTGGTGCAATGACCGAAAACTATATAACGGAAAATTATTTTGCAGACAAAATGTTCTTTTCCAGTAAGGGAATAGGGGATAATTCCATAATTCTCGAAGGTAATGAGCAGGAATGTTTCATTAAACAGAGAATGATAAAAAATTCTTGCATCCGTTATTATCTTTGCGATAAGTCCAAAATCGGCAGAGTCGGCTATATGAGACTTGCAACATTTGAAGATATTGCGTATCTCATAACCGATGCATCCGTGGAAGGTATGCTCAAAGCTACCCTCGACGAATATAATGTGGAAGTTATCAACGTTTAATATATTTTACCGGGAGGTTATTTAGTTATGTTAGTTAATATGAATGAAGTGTTAAGACCGGCAAAGAAAAATCATTATGCAGTAGGTCTTTTTAACGCAGTTAATCTTGAACTTGCCAGAGGTATTATAAATGCGGCAGAGGCATCCCGTTCACCGGTTATTATGGGAACTGCAGAAGTTCTGCTTCCCTACGGTCCTCTTGAAGAGGTGTCTTATTACCTTATCCCTATGGCAAAGAAAGCCAATGTACCCGTTGTTGTACACCTTGACCACGGTCTCAAATATGACACCTGTATCAAGGCTCTTGAACTGGGCTTCAGCTCCATTATGTATGATTGCTCCACCGATTCCTATGATGATAATGTTCGCAAAGTTAAGGAAATGGCAGATATTGCACATTCCTACGGTGCAACAATCGAAGGTGAACTCGGTCACGTAGGCGATAACGAAGGTTCTGCTGAAGGAAGCGACCACATGGAAGATCCTTCAAAGTATTTTACAGATCCTAAGCTTGCAAAGGACTTTGTTGAAAAGACAGGTGTTGATGCGCTTGCCATTGCCGTTGGTAATGCTCACGGTGCATACAAGCTTCCCCCCAAGCTTGATTTCGAAAGAATCCGTAACATCGCAAACACAGTAGATGTTCCACTTGTTCTTCATGGCGGTTCCGGTCTTACAGATGATGATTTCACAAAAGCCATCAAGGAGGGTATCAGCAAGGTAAACATATTTACGGATATCAACATTGCGGCTGTTGAGGCAGAATTCAAGAAATTCACAAGCATGAATAAGGGTATTATCGACCTTATCCCTGCTGCTGTAGAAGCCGTAAAGCAGGAAACAACAAAGAAAATGAAACTCTTTATGAGTGACGGCAAGGCAGATATCGGAAAGGGTGCATCTGCGGTAGGCGATATGGATATTGAAACACTTACCAAGCTTGTTGCCGCAGAAGTTGCAAAATATCTTAATAAATAATATTTAAATCAAATGGCAGGTCGTAAAGACTTGCCCTTTGTTTATTTTTGTGATAAAATTATTTCATACAATTCCTGAAATTGTTGAAGGCACTACAATTTATAATAATCAAAGGAGCATCAAAATGAAAATTTCAAGCAATTTTATCAGATTTCACGATGAGTTGGGTCTTAAAAAAACAATTGATGTATTCTCCGAAGCCGGATTTGAAGGTATAGATTTCAATGCCGACTTACAAGAGTACTATACAGATGTGCATAATGAGGATTTTTATAGAGGTATCAAAGAATATGCTAACAGTAAGGGAATTGTTTTTGCCCAAACCCATGCTCCCTTTGCTTCGAGCTTTGCCGATGCAGAAAAAACAAAAGAAAGATTTGGCGAAATTGTTAAGAGTATGGAGCACTCTTCCTATCTCGGGGCAGATATGATTGTTATACACCCCTGTAATCACATTGATTACAAAGAAAATAACAACTATGATTTGATGATGGAGTACAATCTTGATTTTTATAAAAGACTTATTCCGTATGCCGAAAAATATAATATAAAGATTGCAATTTAAAATATTGGAGGGTGCGTTACAGAAACTCCAAAAGGCTTGCTGGAGTTAATAAATACTCTCAATAATGATGTGTTTACTGTATGCTACGATGTAGGCCACGCCAATGTATGCGGACAAGATCCTGCCGGTATGATAAAGGAAATAGGGAAGCATATAGGCTGTACTCATATTCACGATAATGATGGAATCAACGATTCACATACACTTCCGTATCATGGCACAATAGACTGGGAAAGTGTTATGAAGGCTTTTGCCGAAATCGGATACGAAGGAAATCTTAATTATGAAGCAGGTTTCTTTTTAAACAATGTACCTGTATGTTTGCGAAAAGAAAGTGCAAAATATATGGCAAAAGTAGGAAAGTATCTGATTGAAAGGTGTCAGTATTATAAAAGTAATCAATAATTGCATATATTTAATATAACAACCAAAGGGGAGGTAGTTTTTTGAATTTACTTCATATGAAATATGCCGTTGAGGTGGCAAAGGTTGGGTCTTTGGGAAAGGCATCCCAGAATCTGCTTATTGCCGTTCCGAATATAAGCCGTTCCATAAAGGAG
>CAYXPV010000200.1:0-4300 GCA_964467285.1 uncultured Oscillospiraceae bacterium | reverse complement strand
CAAAGTTCATATGATTTAAAACAACTTATTAATCTTATAAAGGAAATTTTCGGCTTGCGAAATTGTCAAAAGGAATTTAATGGTGTTTTTGAACCTTTAAGACCGTGTTTATATTATCAGCTTGGTAAGTGCAAGGGCGTTTGTGCGCATAAAATAGACAAAGATTCTTACCGTGAAATAATTAGCGGAGTTATTGACTTTGTAAACGGCAAAACATCCGCTGTTATTGAAAGTATAACAAAAGAAATGAAAAAATCCGGAGAAAATCTTGATTTTGAAAGAGCAGCAGTATGCAGAGATCGACTAAAGGCAATTGAAGCCCTTGGAGAAAAACAAAAAATTGTAAATCCAAAAGGCAATGACTTTGATGCTGTTGCAGTATACAACAAAAATAACAATGCATGCGTACAGTTGTTTTTTGTACGTAACGGCAAGATTATAGGCAGAGAACATTATTTTATTCAAGATACCGATAATTTACCGGATTCTGTTATTATTTCCGAGTTTTTGAGATGCTATTATGAGAATTGCACCTTTATACCCGGTACAATTTTTGTGGAGGCGGAACCCGAGGATTGTGATGTTCTGGAAGAGTGGATTACGCAAAATGCCTCAAGAAGCGTAAAAATCAGAGTTCCCAAAATAGGGGACAACGCAAAACTTATGCGTATGATAAAGGCAAACGCCAAAAAGGAACATTCCGAAAAAGAGTTGAAAACCCTAAGGGATATCTCCTTTAAAAACTCTGCTTTAACCGAGCTTACTTCGCTTTTAAAACTTGATTTTGCTCCGATGCACATTGAAGCTTTTGACATATCGAATATGGGTGATAATTCTTCGGTTGCTTCCATGGTTGTGTATATTAACGGTAAACCTTGTTCCAAGAAATATCGTAATTTCAGAATTAAAAATGTTTTAGTTCAGGACGACTATGCTTCCATGAGGGAAGTATTTTTAAGACGTATTCAACACGGATTAAAAGAAAAGGAACAAATAAGACGGATGGAAATTACCGAAGATAAAGCTTCTTTTTATCCTTTTCCCGATGTGTTTTTCGTTGACGGCGGTGAAGGACACAGAAATGCGGCATTGGGAGTTCTTGATAGTCTTGAAATTGATATACCCGTTTTTGGTATTGTAAAAGACGATAATCATAAAACCCGTGGATTAATAGGCGAAAACGGGGAAATATATATAGATGCCAAAAGTGACGCTTTTATGCTTCTTACCAACATTCAGGACGAAATGCACAGAAGGGCAATAAGCTATTTGAGAAATAACCAGGAAAAGAAAACATCACACAGTGAACTCGACAGCATTGAGGGTGTTGGCGAAAAAAGGAAAAAGATTCTTTTGAATAAATTTAAATCAATAAAAAAAATCAAACAAGCAACCTACGAGGAACTTGTTGCAATAAAAGGTATTGACTCCGGCACTGCAAGAAAAATCTTGGAATATTTTAAAGATTAAAATATATAACAAAGCGGGGAGCAATGTTGAGAAAAATTGCGGTAATTATAACATTACGTGTTATTGAGAGAGGTAAATAAATGTTCGGTTATAAAAATAAGGAGATGATTATATGAATGCGCTGACAAAAATTTCTTACGGTCTTTATGTTCTTACCGTTAACTTTGACGGTATAGATAACGGATGCATTATTAATACGGTGACACAGGTTGCCGATAACAGAATAATGATTTCCGTAAACAACGCAAACTACACTTGCGAATTACTTAAAAAATCAAAAAAATTCAATGTTTCCGTTCTTACGGAGAAAGCGCCATTCGAGGTTTTCAAACATTACGGTTTTTCAAGCGGAAGAACACGTAATAAGTTTCAATCAAAAGAGGGTGTTTTCAGAAGCGAAAACGACGTTTATGTTGTTATGCAACACAGTAATTCATATATAAGTGCAAAGGTTACGGATATGACCGATCTTGGCTCTCATACTGTGTTTATTGCTGAAATTACCGCATCTTACGTATTTAATGACGAACCCTCTGCCACCTATGCGTATTATCACAGTAATATTAAACCAAAGCCTGTTTCCGAAAGTAAAAAAGGATTCAGATGTGAAATCTGCGGATACGTTTATGAAGGTGAATCTTTACCCGAGGATTATATTTGCCCCATCTGCAAACACGGTGCTTCGGGTTTTGTTGAAATTTAAGTTTCTATAGTTTGAATAATATGTTAATTTTTGGTGTAAATTCTTGCAATTAAAAGCTAAATGTAGTAGTATAAATACATTGTGTGATTTGTGAGGTAAGACATTTGTTTGGTTATGTTAATGTATATAAAGATGAACTGAAAATAAAACACTATGACAGTTATAAGGCTTATTATTGCGGCTTATGTAAAAGGATAGGCAAGAATCATAATCAGCTTTCAAGGCTTAGTCTTAATTATGACTTTACTTTTCTTGCTCTTTTACTTGACAGTCTTAACGATAAGCCCCATAGCTTTTCTACGGAAGGATGCATCAAAAAAATCGGCAAGAAGAAAGTAATTTCCTCAGCCGAAGGTCTTGATTTTGCTGCAGATATGAATGTTGTCTTTTCCTATTATAAACTTAAAGATGACATATCCGATTCCCACAGTATAAAAGCTCGATTGGCAATTTTACCATTCAAGCGAAGGGCAAAGAAGATTATTGCAAAGTATCCCGATTTGTGCAAAGAAATATCCGATTGTCTTATGCGTTTGGATTTTCTTGAAGAAACCGGCTGCGATATCTGCAATAAGGTTGCCCACGAGTTTGGTTCTGTTATGAGGGCAATGTTTTCCCATTACGACGAATCGCTTTCGTCATTTGGCTTTGAACTGGGGCGACTTATATATCTTATGGATGCTTATGACGACATCGAAAAAGATTACAAGGAAAAGAATTATAACCCGGCTGTCTTACAGTACGGCTACAAGGGAGAATTTAACGAAGAAATATCAAATTTTATATCCGACAGTTTGTACTTTACTTTAAGTGAACTGGGCGAGTGTTATAAACAGCTTGATATAAAAAAGAACAAAGAAATACTGGATAATATTATTTATCTTGGTTTAAGAGCCAAGTGTGATATGATTATTAACCATTGTAACAAAGGAAAGGAAACAAAATAAATGAAAAGTCCTTATGAAATAATCGGAGTATCTTCCAACGCTACCGAAGATGAAATTAAAGATGCGTACAGGGAGCTTGCCAGAAAGTACCATCCCGATAAGTATATAAACAATCCCCTTGCAGGTCTTGCGGCAGAAAAAATGCAGGAAATAAACTGGGCATATGACGAGCTTATGAAGAACAGAGGCTCTTATTCTTCTTCAAATCAGCAGAACCATTATGCCAGCTTTAATCAGGTGAGGGAGCTTATTAATCAGAACAGATTAAACGAGGCTGTCAACGCTCTTAATTCCATGGCTGTAAGAAATGCCGAATGGCATTACCTTATGGGTGTTATTATGCAAAAAAGAGGTTGGCATGACATGGCATACCAGCACTTTAATGTGGCATGTAAGTCGGACCCTTACAATGAAGAATATTCCAACGCGAAATCCAATATGGATATGCGACGTAACGTCTACACCACAAACAGTTATAACGAGGGCTATCCCCAGGGCGGATGTTCTGCGTGTGATATGTGTCAGGGCTTGCTTTGCGCCGATTGTTGCTGTGAATGTATGGGTGGCGACCTTATAAGGTGCTGCTAAAGGAGATACGATATGCAGAAAAAAATTGCTTACGGAGGCATGGGAACGGCACTTTGCGTACTGTTAATCTTAGGTTCCGCATATCTTCCCACAGGTAAAGCTGCACTTTTGTTTATGGCATCTTTTGCCGTTTATTTACTTACTCTTTGTACCGATAAAAAGACTGCTCTTGTTTGCTATGGAGCAGCTTCTTTACTTGTGTTTTTTATTACATCTTTTGCCAATCCGCTGATTACGGTTTCTTTTGTTTTGTGTTTTGGCAACTATCCTGTACTTAAGATTTTGCTGGATTCTTTAAGATTTATCATTGCAACAGTTATTAAAATAATAGTATATACCGTTTATTTTTTTGTCGTGTATTTTGCGGTTACAATGTTGTTTGATGTTTCTGTTCCGTACGGTTTGCCGTTACTTTATCCTGTAGGTGCCTTGGCGTTTGCATTTTATGACATACTTCTTTTACACACGGGAAAGTATGTTGTGGCAAGATTCTTTAAAAGGTTTTAATAAATTACTTGAAAAATAGTTTTTTATATTGTATAATATATAAAGCATTTTATACACGGAGGATTTCATAATGAATGTTTATGAC
>CAYXPV010000199.1:0-4313 GCA_964467285.1 uncultured Oscillospiraceae bacterium | reverse complement strand
ACTGTTCTTCTTCAGACATTGTAGGAAGCTTGTCCTTCAGTTCCATTGACTTATACAAAATCCCAGACGTGTTAAAGAATTTCTTTAGCGGAAGTCCGCTCATCTTATACCAAGCATTTAATTCATCATAACTTGGCTTATCTTCCTTGATATCACGAAGATTGTATTCTGTTTTATTGTCATCAAGCCATTTTTTTGCTTTCTGACAGGTTGTACATTTTGGATAACAAATAAATTTAATCATGCGTTTTCTCCAATCTTTTATAATTCATCCAAACAACGCCATTTTCATATTGCTTAATTTCTTTCAATTCATAATCAGCTACTTTGCTGTTCATAAATAGCGGCTTGTCTTCAGCACTTGCAATTATAGGTGCGACAACAAGACTTAACTCATCGATGACATCAGCTCTTTCAAAATATCCGTTTACAATGCTTCCACCCTCAAGCAAGAGCTTGTTAAT
Organism: uncultured Oscillospiraceae bacterium; assembly: GCA_964467285.1. Lineage (GTDB taxonomy): Bacteria > Bacillota > Clostridia > UMGS1810 > UMGS1810 > RGIG8748. Next base: position 3,849 of record CAYXPV010000199.1, on the reverse strand, counting down.
TCCAATGATATTTTTGAGCTTGAACAATGCCAGTTCAACATCTATTTCAGTTTCTCCGGCAAAGATGTAGGGTATTTCCATCGATTCAAGATAACCTAAATATCGAGGGTCAACCTGTTCGGTTAAAACTTCGATTATTTGTGCATCTCCATAGCCGGGGTCTTCGTCTATAATTTTATTACTTTTCCATCCGAGCTTCCCTTTGGGGTCAAAAGCAATAGCGTAGAAGCCGGACAGATATTTATCATCCAAAATGTAATCCATCTTTAAATCCATATCGTGCTTTACAGGCTCGTATTGCGTAAGGTCAGGATACCATCCGTTTGTGAAGCTACCCTCCATAGTAACCCTTCCGCATATGAATCCATCAGCTTTATAATCTCTGTTTATTTCATAATAAATATCAGTGGCTTTCTCACATTCAGGACGAGAGAGATAGTCACCTGTAACCTTGCCATCTATGGACATAACCATATGACAGATAATGTTCGGTCTGTTCATTTTCATCACTCCAATGATATAATTATATCACATTATAAAGCGGAAAACAATGTGTTTGAGTTGATTTCTCCCATTTGCATAACATTTTCAGTGTCTACATTTTCGTAAAAATCAATTACATTTTGGTTTGTTCTATTTTGTAGACAATACCTATTTTCTGAAATAATCTTCTGCTGTTTCGCATACAATAATATTCGACCAACAAATCATCCATTCAACCAATATACCCTTGCAGTTGGTTGAATATTCATCCAAATATATTGACATTCGACCAAATTCATGATATAATTGGTCGTAAAGAAAGGTGGTTGATTGAATGAGAGCCTTTAACTACGATAATTTACGCAATGTCTCCTGGGATAGCGAAATCCTGGGGCTTGTTGCACAGATACACGAATACAAGGGTCGGCAGGAATTGTTTTTAAGACAAAAACCGGCGGTGCTTGACCGATTAGTCGAAATCGCAAAGGTGCAGAGTACCGAAGCATCCAATAAAATCGAAGGTATTGTTACCACAAGCACAAGAATCAAACAGCTGTGTGATGACAAAACTACTCCCCGTAATCGTGATGAGGAAGAAATCATGGGATACCGTGATGTGCTGAATACCATACACGAAAGCTATGAATACATTCCTTTGAAATCATCATATATTTTGCAACTGCATCGTGACCTTTATCAATACTCCGATAAATCCATCGGTGGCAGATTTAAAACAACACAAAACTATGTTGCCGAAACACGTCCCGATGGAACACAGCTTGTTCGGTTTATGCCTCTTGAACCTTACGAAACACCTGAAGCCATTGATGCAATTTGTGAAAGCTTCAATCGGGCAATTGACGGATGTGTTGTAGACCCTTTGGTGTTGATTCCTATTTTCATAAATGACTTTCTCTGTATTCACCCCTTCAATGATGGCAACGGCAGAATGTCAAGACTTCTGACTACTTTGCTTCTTTACCGCTGTGGTTATGTTGTAGGAAAATACATCAGTATCGAAAGCAAAATTGAACGAACCAAGCAAAAATATTATGATGTGCTTGAACGTTCAGGTCATGGTTGGCACGAAGAAAAAAATAACCCCGGTGATTTTATAAAATACATTCTTGGAATTATCCTTTCAGCTTATCGCGAGTTTGAGGAACGTGTAGATATTCTTGACGAGAAGCTTCCGGCTGTTGAACTTGTTCGCAAAGCTATTCTCTCAAAAATCGGCAAGTTTACCAAGAGCGATATTGAGGAGCTTGTGCCTTCGGTCAAGAAAACCTCAATCGGCAATTCACTCAAAACACTTGTTGAGGAAGGTTTTATCCAACGCCACGGTCAGGGCAAAAATACATTCTATACAAGAAATCAATAACATTTCGGGCAGTACGGACTATAAATTTCTCCGTACTGCTTATTTTTTGCCAAATTTCAAAAAAACCTTGACTTTTTCTTAATTTAGAGCAATTACTTACAGTATCATGTTTTAAGGAGGGTCTCTATGACAAAGGAAAAAGCTATTGCTGAAATGAAATACAGACTCAGCAAATACATTTTACAGGTGTTGTTGGATGAAAAGCTGATAACAACCGAAGAAGCCATACAAGCAAAAGCTATTTTGCTTGATAAGTACAATCCATACATACGTTGCTTGGAGGAGGTGGACACATGGCAGACCGAATTGTAGAGTTGGTTCGTCCAATCGCTAAAATGCCATCTTTGACAGGCGAAAACAAGAAAAAACGTGTGGCAGCGTACGCACGTGTTTCCACGGATTCAGACGAACAGATGGGAAGTGTCAAAGCACAAAAGGACTATTTTGAAAAGCTTATTCATAGTAATTCGGAATGGATGTTTGCCGGGATATATGCAGACGAAGGTATTTCCGGCACCTCGCTCAATCGCCGAGAAGCCTTCAATCAAATGATAACGGATGCACTTGATGGCAAAATCGACCTTATTATCACCAAGTCACTTTCAAGATTTGCACGAAATACTGTTGATGCTCTTAATGTAATTCGCAAGCTTAAGGTGAATAATATCGGTATCTATTTTGAAAAGGAGGATATTTCCACATTAGACAGCAAGGGCGAATTTCTTATAACGCTTATGTCAAGTCTTGCCGAAGAAGAGTCCCGTTCTATTTCTGAAAATGTAAAATGGGGACAGCGCAAACGCTTTGCAGATGGTAAATATTCGCTTCCATACAAGCAGTTTCTCGGATACAAAAAGGGTGCTGACGGCTATCCTGAAATAGTTGAAGAAGAGGCTGTGATAATAAAAGCTATATACCGACTTTAGCATGACACTATACCATACAATTTGGAGAAAGTCCAGCGAATTATTAAATAATATGATTTATTTATTTTTGACGATTTTAGATATTGCTGAAGCTATATCTAACACGTCTTCAAGTGTATTTTCTTTTCCCAGTGAAATACGAATAGTCCCCAAAGCAGTTTCTTCATCTACACCAATCGTTTGCAACACATGAGATATCTGTGTATTTACACTATCACAAACGGAACCTGTGGATGCGATGCTTCACTCGCTTTCGGCACAAGTGAGCTACTACAGCAATCATATACAAAACCACAGCGGTTGGATTTACTGTGGCGTATACGCAGACGAAGCCAAAACCGGCACAAAGGATTCAAGAGAGAACTTTCAAAGATTACTCACGGATTGCCGAGCCGGAAAGATTGACCTTGTGATTACAAAGTCGATTTCAAGGTTTGCAAGAAATACAGTTACACTTGCTGAAATTCAAAGCAAGATAAAAGAGTTTCTTGATGAGATGGAGGTTGTTTCCGAGCTTGTGAAAAAGCTCATAAATGAAAACGCAGCCAACCCCATGAATCAAGATGACTACATCGCAAAATATGACGGTTACACAAACCGCTTTAACAGTGCAAAAGCAGAATACGAAAAGCTTCAAAAATCAATAGAACAGCGACAGCTGAAAGCGGATGTCATCAGTGGATTTATGTTTGAAGTATCCGAGCTTGATGACCTGCCGATTGAGTTTGATGAAAAGCTGTGGAACTCGGTTGTTGACACCGTCACCATATATAAAGACGAAAGACTTGTGTTCAAATTCAAAAACGGAACGGAGATTGAAGAACAGCTATAACACATAAAACAATGGCTCTATAATAAATGTTGGGGTGTCCAACAAATAGAGCTCAAAAAAAATTAAAATAATTATTAAAAAAGAGAGCATATTTGTTCAAAATCCGTTATAATGGAATTGTCCAGAAACCATGAACGGAGGAACAGGATATGCTCTCTTGCAATTATACTAAAGATTTATTAAATTTACAAGATGTAATTATCATTAAAGTAGAACATTTTGAATCA
>CAYXPV010000198.1:0-4322 GCA_964467285.1 uncultured Oscillospiraceae bacterium | reverse complement strand
AAGCAGGCAAGGCCGTGTCGCCACGTTTTCCCATCAATGCACAGGTGTATAACGGCCTACCGAAGATGTGTGCGGATATATATTAACCGTCGGGAAACCGAGAGTTCTGCCCAGGTGCTTGCCTTCGGTGACATTGCCCGTAAGAGAAAATGCTCTGCCGAGGTACTCTCCTGCCATGGCAACCTCACCTTTTAAAAGTAAATTCTTGACAAAGGTGGAGCTTACGGTTTCGTCACCTATATGAACAGTATCAATGATTACAACATCTATAGCATATTTTCCGCAGATTTTCTTAAGCTCCAAGGCGCCTGCACTGCGGTTTCTGCCAAAACGGAAGTTCTCTCCCACCACAACACAGCAGGCGTTTAATTCATCCCTTAAGATACTTAATACAAATTCTTCGGCAGAAAGATTCATAAAATCTTCATCAAGTTCCCTCATTACTACCCTATCTGCGCCAAGCTTTGTTATTATATTTTCTTTAATTTTTTTGTCGGTAATTACGGTGGTGTTACTCTTTTGCATAGAATATACAAGACTTATTCCTCCGCACTTTGAAGCCACATCCACAGCTGTAGTTATAAGTTTTGCATGAGCTATATGCACACCGTCAAACTTACCGAGCACAACTACTGATTTAGGTTTGTACATAGCATATTATCCTTCTATATAAAAGCTTTTACTATCTTTATAACATTTCCCTTTTCGCCTTTAAAAACCTCTGTAACGCCAATAAACTCTCCGTTACGGTCATAGGCTATGTAGGTTCCCAAGTCATTATTAACCCTGGAAAGAGCACCGTTTAAAAGACGTTTCTTTACCATATCGGTTACACTAATTTTCGGATATTCACCGAAAACCTTATCCACACCGAAAAGCACGCTTTCGGGGCCTGACTTTTCCACCATTGCTTTAAGTTCATCAAGAGTTATGGCATCTTCTATACAAAAAACAGAAGATTTGGTTCTGGTAAGAGCAGTCATTGAGGCGCCGCATCCCAGATACTCACCTATATCATAACACAAAGAACGGATGTATGTACCTTTGGAGCAATAAACTCTTATTTTGAAGGTATCGCCATCAAAGTGCAAAAGTTCACATTCATATATGGTAATCTTTCTTTTCTTGCGTTCTACTTCTATACCCTCTCTTGCAAGTTCGTAGAGTTTTTTGCCGTTTTGCTTAATGGCGCTGTACATAGGAGGCAACTGCTCGATTTCTCCGGTAAACTTTGCTATGGCACCGGAAAGCTCTTCATGGGACACGTTTACTTCCCTTTGTCTTTGCACGTTTCCCCAGATATCATAAGTATCGGTGGTTATGCCAAGCTTTACCTCGGCAATATACTCCTTGTCGGAAAAGGTAAGCATATCACACGCCTTTGTACTTCTGCCAACGCAAACAGGGAGCACACCTGTGGCATTGGGGTCTAATGTACCCGTATGGCCCACCTTGCGTGTTCCAAGCGTTTTGCGGACTACATTCACCACATCGTGGGAGGTGTAATCCACATCTTTATTAATAATAACTATACCGTTAAGTTCAGCCATTATACAACCTTCTCTAAAGCTTCTATTAAGAGTTTTTCTGCCACCTCGGGTGTTTCCTTTATGGTAAGACCGGCAGCTCTTAAATGTCCGCCGCCACCCCACAATTTTGCTATTGCAGAAACATCCGTATATTCATTTGAACGGAGGCTTATTTTACATTCCTTTTCGCCTTTTACCTTAATATATGCGCCAACTTCCACACCTATTATACTGCGGGGAAGTCCTGCAATGTCGTCGGCTTCTTCAAATGCCATACTATACTTTGAGAGTAATTTATCATCAACCAAAGCCACACAGATTTTGCCGTCTGCATAGAATCTTAAGTTATTTGTAACATCAGCTTTAAGCTGAAGTTGCTCTTTGGTCTTTCTTTCAAACAAAGTACGCATTACAAAAGGAGCATCTATTCCCCTTGCCATAAGTTCGGATGCAATAATGAGAGTCCTCGGTGTGGTGTTGGAATACTGAAAGCTTCCCGTATCACTGGCTATTGCAGCATAAAGGCGCATTGCAATCTCCACGGTAACTTCCTGTTCCAGGTAGTCCTTTATGAAGAAATACACAAGCTCACCTGCAGCGGCAGCCTTACCGTCTACATAGTTATACTCTGCATAACCGGAATTTGTGCCGTGGTGGTCTATACAGCATTTTATATCCGCTTTGTCGTATACTTCTTCCTTTACAGAACCCATCAGTTCCAAAGATGCCACGTCAACGGCTATACACACATCATAGGGAGTTTCTGTATTCTGTGTAAAAAAGCTCTCATCTGTAAGAAAGCCAAGTCTTTTGGGCATTGCACCGTCTACAAATATATGGGCGGTTTTACCCATTTGACGAAGGGCAATAAGCAGTGCAGATGCCGAGCCGAGGCAGTCGCTGTCGGGATTTTTATGAACTGCAATGGCTACTCTGCCTGCTGATTTTATCACTTCGGCTATTTTAGAAATATCCATATTATTCACCGTCTTTGTTAATCTTGCTTAAAAGCTCATTAATGTGCATACCGTAGTCAATGGAAGTATCCAGCACAAATGTGGGGTGAGGAACACATCTTAAATTAAGTCTTGAACCGATTTCCTTCTTGATGTAACCGGTAGCACTCTTTAAGGCTTCCATAGTACCCTTCTTTTCTTCCTCGGAGCCGAGAACAGACACATACACTTTGACATACTTTAAGTCCTTGGTAACGCTTGCGGAAACAATACTTGTCATAGAGGACATTCTGGGGTCCTTTACGGTACGGATAATTGAGGATAATTCTCTTTTGATTTCCTCGCTGATTCTTTCTGTTCTGTTAAAAGCCATAATAAATTCACGATGTGACAGAGCGCATTTTACACTCTGTCACATCACCTTTCTTTTAGTCTTTGATTTCTTCCATTATGAAGGACTCGATTCTGTCGCCTTCCTTAATATCGTTGAAGTTTTCAAAACCAACACCACATTCGTAGCCGGTAGCAACTTCCTTAACGTCATCTTTGAATCTCTTTAAGCTGGAGAGAACGCCTTCGTGAACAATGATACCGTCACGAACGATACGTACCTGAGAGTTTCTTAAAATTTTACCGTCAAGAACATAGCAACCTGCAATGGTGCCGACACCGGACACCTTGAAGGTATTTCTTACTTCTGCGTGACCAAGTAAATTTTCTCTGAACTTGGGAGCAAGCATACCCTTCATAGCAGCTTCGATTTCTTCTATTGCATGGTAGATTACTCTGTAGAGTCTGATATCTACGTCGTTCTGCTTTGCAGATGCCAAAGCACCGTTGTCGGGACGTACGTTAAAGCCTACTATAATAGCATTGGATGCAGCAGCAAGCATAACGTCGGATTCGGTAACACCGCCGACACCGCCGTGGATACAGCATACTCTTACTTCTTCATTGGAAAGCTTGGTAAGGGACTGCTTAACAGCTTCCACAGAACCCTGAACATCAGCCTTAACAATGATGTTGAGGTCTTTAACTTCACCCTGCTTAATCTGGTCGAAGAGAGCATCAAGAGAAACTGCAGAACGGGACTTAATGCTGTCCTCTTTAATCTTTTCTTTTCTCTTTTCTACAACGGCTTTTGCCTTTCTTTCATCATCTACTGCGTAAAGGATATCGCCGCCTTCGGGGACTTCGCTTAAGCCTATAATCTCTACCGGAACGGAAGGACCTGCCTTCTTAACCTGGTTGCCTCTGTCGTCAACCATTGCTCTTACTCTGCCTGTAGCAGTACCGGCAACAACTATGTCACCCTGCTTTAAGGTACCATTCTGTACAAGAACAGTTGCAACAGGACCTCTGCCCTTGTCGAGCTGTGCTTCGATAACTGTACCCTTTGCCTTTCTGTTGGGGTTAGCCTTAAGTTCCTTCATATCGGCAACAAGGGTAACCATTTCCAGAAGTTCATCTATGTTCTGATTGAATTTTGCAGAAATGGGAACACAGATAGTGTCGCCGCCCCATTCTTCGGGAACGAGCTCGTATTCCATAAGTTCCTGCTTGATTCTGTCGGGATTTGCACCCTCTTTATCTATCTTGTTGATAGCAACTATGATAGTAACGCCTGCAGCCTTAGCGTGGTTTATTGCTTCGACTGTCTGGGGCATAATACCGTCATCTGCAGCAACTACAAGGATTGCAACATCGGTAACCTGAGCACCGCGCATACGCATGGTGGTGAAGGCTTCGTGTCCGGGAGTATCAAGGAAAGTAATCTTCTTGTCGCGAATACGAACTCTGTATGCACCGATGTGCTGGGTAATACCGCCGGCTTCTC
>CAYXPV010000197.1:0-4330 GCA_964467285.1 uncultured Oscillospiraceae bacterium | reverse complement strand
TGGAGCCTTTACCGTAGGTGGTAGTTCCTATTACTATTCCAACACCGCTGTCCTGAACAGCACCGCTGAAGGCTTCGGAAGCACTTGCGCTGTAGTCATTTACCAAAACTACAAGTTTGTATTTTGGGTCCTGACAGGAGGAGTAGATTGTGTAGTTTTCTGCTTCTCTTTTAAATTCAAAGTGAATAACGGGACCTGCCGGAATAATCCTTTCGCATATTTTGGAAAGTGCATCAACAGAACCGCCAAGGTTAAATCTTAAGTCAAATATTATGTCGGTAATACCTTTTGAATCAAAATAATCCAAAGCTTCGTTTATAAGCAGGGGAGAGGTTTCGTCAAAGGAGTCAAGCTGTATGAAGCCAATGTTTTCCTCAACCACCTGATATCTTCCGGATTCAAGAATAATGGGCTTTCTTACTATGTCGAATTCCATAGTTTCGCCATTGCGGAGAATACCTATTCTTACTATAGTGTCTATAGGCCCGGTAATAATTTTCTTTGCTTGAGCAATTTCCATATCTGCAAGATTTACACCGTCAGCCGAAACTATAATATCTCCCTGTCTGATGCCTGCAGCACCTGCGGGTGATTCTTTTGTAACGACGGATACGAGTAAACCTGCATCAATTTTGTTTATTATTACGCCGATGCCTACAAATTCACCTGCCATATCTTCCAAAAAGTATGCATACTCTTCTTCGGTAAAATATTTACTGTGTTCGTCCAGTTGTGAGAACATAGCGTTGTAGGCTTCTTCTATAAGCTCGGGGTGATTTTGCATTATCTGCATAAGGGTAGCTTCATAAAGCTGTTCTCTTGTGGAGTCGCCTTTGTGCTTAAGAAGTATGAGGTTTGCACATTGCTCCACAAGAATCTTTGCCATTTCACCGTCGGTGAGAATCGGTTTGTCTTCGGTAACGACAGGGCTTTTCTCTTCCCCGGAAACAGGTGCCGCTTCTTCGGCAAATGCCATAGCTGTGCTTAAAGTCAGTACCAAGCATAGAAGTAAAGCAATAAGTTTATTTAATTTCATTTAAATCATCATCCTTTTAACTAAAATTACATTTTGTCGGGAGCATTTATCTTGAGTATGGATAATGTGTTGCATATAACTGTTCTTGTAAGTGATATGAGAGTCATTCTTGCCTGCATTAGTTCTTCTGCTTCACCTTTAACTCTGCAACTGTTGTAGAAGGAGTGGAAGAGTGCGGCAAGGTCAAGGAGATATCTTGTAAGCTTGCTGGGTTCAAGTGCATTTGCGGCAGATTCAATTTCCTGTGGGAAGGAGTTGAGCTTGGTGATAAGCTCTATTTCTTCCTTGGAGCTTAAAAGGCTTAAGTTCACATCTTTTATGTCTTTTAGTGTGATGCCTTCCTCTGCAAGATTACGGAGTATGGAGCAGATTCTTGCGTGGGCATACTGCACATAGAATACGGGATTGTCATTGTTCTGTGCCACCGCCAGGTCAAGGTCAAACTCCAGGTGGCTTCCTGCCTGACGGAGATTGAAGAAGAATCTTGCAGCATCAACGCCAATTTCGTCGATGAGGTCGGAAAGGGTTATCATTTCTCCTGTTCGCTTGGACATTCTGGCTACGTCGCCGTCTTTTATAAGACGTACAAGCTGCATTATAACTACTTTGAGCTTTTTGCTGTCACAGCCTATGGCATCCATTGCCCCTTCCATTCTTGCCACGTGACCGTGGTGGTCTGCACCCCAGATGTTTATTACCTTGTCAAAGCCACGCATTTCGAACTTGTTTCTGTGGTAAGCTATATCCACGGCAAAATAGGTGGGTATGCCGTTTGCACGGATAAGAACCTCGTCTTTTTCGCTGCCGAATTCCGTAGTCTTGAGCCAAAGTGCGCCGTCCATTTCATAGGTAAGACCACTCTTCTTTAAAAGCTCAATAGTTTGGGCAACTTCGCCGTTGGCGTGGATTGTGCTTTCGGGGAACCATATGTCATAGAAAATTCTGTATTTTTCCAAATCACGCTTGAGGTTAGCAATATTAATGGGCAGAGCATATTCCACAAGGGATTTTCTTCTTTCTTCGGAATCGGCTTCTACAAGTTTGTCGCCGTTTTCGTCAGCGTAGTTCTTTGCGTGTACCTTTATATCGCCACCCTGATAACCGTCTTCGGGGAAGGGTACATTTTCTTCTCCTTTAAATATCTGCAGGTATCTTGCTTCCAGAGATTTGCCGAATTTTTCTATCTGCGCTCCGGCATCGTTTATGTAAAATTCTCTGGTTACGTCATAGCCTGCCCATTGAAGCACGCTGGCAATGCCGTCACCTAACGCACCGCCTCGGGCGTTACCCATATGCATGGGGCCTGTGGGATTGGCACTTACAAACTCTACCATTACCTTTTTGCCTTTGCCAAGGTCTATCTTACCGAAGTTTTCGCCTTTTTCGCTTATGAGCTTAAGGCCTTCGTAAAGCCAGTCTGTGTTAAGATAGAAATTAATAAATCCGGGGCCTGCAATTTCGCACTTTTCGATGTATGTGCCCTCAAAGTCCATAGCGGCAGTAAGAGCCTTTGCAATGTTTTGAGGAGAGGTCTTAAGTATCTTGGTCAGCTTCATAGCTGTATTTACGGAAAAATCGCCATGAGCCTTTTCCTTTGGAATTTCTATTTCGATTTCACCGTTTAAAAAAGTCTTAAATTCTTCGGTGTCCTTGCCCTGAATGTCCATATTGGTAAGGGCATTCTTTGTAATTTGTGCAATCTGGTCTTTAATGTGTCTTATGATATCTGTCATCTGTTAGTCCTCCTTGATATTTATGTCAAATGTATTTCGTCCGCCGGATGAATTGTTAATGTCTATTAAGTAGTCAACTTTAAGCCTGCCGCCTTTGGGGGTTATGGAGCTTTCAAGACTTTTGGTATGTATGTCTATGGTAAGTTCTCCGAAGGGCAGAGCGTATATGGATGTAGTCTTGCGACCTTCCATAAACAGCATTTGGGAGTTTACCGTACCTCTGCGAGTCAGGGATACATAGTCCGGGGCAATTTCAATTATGGTTTTGGTACCACCCAGTCCCGTGATTTCCGATTCTTCATATTCGCAGAAAAACACTCCGTCGCTTTCGTAGAAATCGCATTCGCTTACAAGCTCTATATCTGTATTTTCCTGTTCGCCTGCATAACTTTGCAGTCCTTTTATTGATATTGAAAACTGCTTTGACATACCCTTTGTTGCTCCTTTCTGCATGCATATGAGCATACTTACTTTACATTATACCACAAATTTATAGAAATTCAAATTATTTTTTTGGTTTTTGGGGTAATTATTGTAAAATCAATTTGACAATACCGTTGATTTGATTTAAAATTAACGTCAGGTGATAAATTATGAAAATTTTTATGAAGGATAAGACCACCGCTATCATTTGCGGAGTGGAGCATTTTGACCTTACCCATACTTTTATGTGCGGTCAATGCTTTCGTTGGTACGAAAATGATGACAAAACCTATACAGGCATAGCCTACGGCAGGGCTGTAACCTTTGAACTTAATAAAGATAACCTTACGGTGTACAACACCTCGGAGGAAGATGTTAAAAATATATGGCTCAATTACTTGGACTTTAACCGTGATTACTCGGAAATTAAAGCAACCTATGCCAATGATAAATATGTGTCTGCGGCAATGGAATTCGGCTACGGAATACACATACTCAATCAGGATATTTTTGAGTGCCTCATATCTTTTATTATTTCAACACAGAATCAGATTCCCCGCATTAAAAAGATTGTTGCTTCTTTAAGCGAAATGTATGGTAAACCCTGTAAAATAGGGGACAGAACCCTGTATGCTTTCCCTACGGCTGAGGAACTTAAGGATGTTAAGGCTGAGGACCTTGCCTCTCTTAAGGCAGGCTACAGAGCTGAATATATTGTAGATGCTGTTGCGAAAGTCCTTTCCGGTGAAGTGGATTTAGAGAGAGTAAAGGAGCTTTCCTATTCCGAAGCAAAAAAGGAACTTATGAAGATAAAGGGCGTTGGCCCCAAGGTTGCAGATTGCGTGCTTCTTTTTTCTGCAGGCAAAAGTGAGGCTTTCCCTGTTGATGTGTGGGTTCAGCGAACTATGCGTACTTTGTATATGGATGAAAAAGCCACCAACAGACAGATAGAAGCAAAGGCATCGGAGCTTTTCGGCAAGTATGCAGGTTTTGCTCAGCAGTATTTATTTTATTATTCAAGAGAAAACGGAAATAAATGGTAACTTTATAGAAAAAAACATCATCTCAAAGGACGAGATGATGTCAGACTGTCGAAAAAGTCCAGAAAAGTCTGGGCTTTTTCTTTGTTTTATGGTAT
>CAYXPV010000196.1:0-4348 GCA_964467285.1 uncultured Oscillospiraceae bacterium | reverse complement strand
GTTCTTTCTCTGCGACAGGGGCAGTAGCCGCCGGTTCTTTCAAGACCTTCTTTAACTATTTTAACCATTTCTTTGTCAGGATTAAGCTTTACAGCCATTGGTATTACCTCCTTCTTTGTAAGTCTATTATATCATATTATTCTGTAAATTCTGTGACTTTATCACGTAATATTAAAACTTTATTAAATTAAAGGGCATAAGCTTTACAACCAAAAGCATATAATGTAAAATTAAATTGTTCCAAAAGATAAAAAACATCTGCGGTTGCCTCGCTTCGGATGTGTCTTGGAGTGTATTTCGAGGTAGAAAGGATATGAAATTCTATGACAAAAACTTACTATGCTTGTGTATACGGCGGTGCCGGCGAAAAAATATCGGATACCATTAAAAGTCAGATTCATACACTTGGAAACATCATAGCTGATAACGGATTTTCCCTTGTATACGGCGCAGGTGCTACAGGATGTATGGGTGCAGTTGCCCGTGGTGTAAAGGAAAAGGGCGGTTATGTGTTGGGTGCGGCACCCTCTTTTATAGGTACCTATGAGTCCGTATTTCCCTGTGACAAATTCGTTCAGTCGGAGAATATGTCTTCAAGAAAGGATTTTATGGAAGATAAGGCGGATATATTTTTTATTGCTCCCGGTGGAGTAGGCACTCTTGACGAGTTTTTTCAGGTTCTTACATTAAAGTACTTAAATAGAATTTCCACCCCTATAGTTATTCTTAATCTTGAGGGATTTTACGATACACTTTTAACCCTTATAGATGACCTTGTTTCCAAGGGTGCGGTTATAGATGGGATTCACTATTTGTTTGATGTTGCCGAGTCCGTTGATGACCCAATGATTACCAAATATTTCAGCAGCATTAAGGATGGTGCCGAAAGTGACTGATATACTGGAAAGGTATCTGCCGTTTTTCAAAAGCCTTACGGATAAAGAAAAAAACAAGCTCGTTTCAGCGTCCCACGTGTCGCTGTGTGCCAAGGGGCAGACCCTCAGAAATAAAAAGGAAGATTGTCTTGGATTTGTCATTGTAAAAAGCGGCAGACTCAGAGTGTATATGACTTCTGCCGAGGGCAGAGAGATAACCCTTTACCGACTTCTTGAAGGGGATATGTGCCTGTTTTCCGCTTCCTGTGCCATGTCAAACATTCAGTTTGATGTAATGCTTGAAGTCGAGGAGGACTCCGAGGTTATTATCATATCTCCCTGTGTATACAAGGAGCTTATGGATTCCTCCCTTCCTGTTGCAAGGTACACGGGAGAGCTTTTGTCCTCAAGATTATCCGAGGTAATGTGGCTTATGGATCGGGTGCTTAATAAAAGATTGGATTCAAGACTTGCATCTTTGCTCATAGAGGAAAGTGACTTAAGAGAAAGTATGGTTATACCCCTTACTCAGGAACAGCTTGCCAATCATCTGGGTACTGCAAGGGAGGTTGTAACCCGTATGCTCAAAAATTTCCAGTCAGAGGGTATGGTCTTGCTTAAAAGAGGTACCGTAGAAATAACAGACAGAAAAACCTTGTATAATATATCGTTGCAGTAAGGATGAATGATTGGGCTAAAACTACCAAAAGTAGAATTTGCTTATGTAAAAAGTGTACGATACCGAACAAATTGTTCTTGAGATAATTCTTCAAAAGAGGTATAATTATATACAGCAACGAACAAAGTGTTCTTTAACAGCAGCAAGTAAACTTTGCTGCTGATTTTTTTTGGAGGTAATTATGGACAGAAGGCAGGAAAAAACTAGAAAAGAGATTTATAAATCTTTTACCAACCTTTTGCTTACAACAAATTACGGACATATAACAGTACGCGACATTATTGAAGGGGCAAATGTGGGGAGAACTACTTTTTATTCTCATTTTTCCGCAAAGGATGCACTTCTTGAGGCTTTATGCGCTGATGTGTTCGGTTTTATTATCAAAAAAACCTCCGATACAATAAGTATATTGAATCCTGCAAAAGATTCCCGTACAAATACTTACTTCCTTTTTGATACATTAAAAACCAATCCCAATAACGTGCTTGATATGATTAACTGCGATAACAGCGAAATTATTATCAAACATTTCAGGGCAGAACTTAAAAAGCACATACATCTTCAGATAGGCACGGACACATCTAAAGAATCCTCCGAAACGGACACAGAGTTTCTTGTTAACTATTTGGTTTCTACATTTTTTGAAACTCTTCGCTGGTGGATTGACCACGATATGAAGGATTCCACCGAGGTAATTATCAACCGTTTTCATGCAATAACAGATCCTGTAATAGATAAAAATCTGTATAAGCGTATTCCTGCAGAAAAATTCATTGATATAGATGCCAAATACCATATGGAGAAAAAGGGAGATACGGCTAAGGACAGCAGAATACTAAACTACCTTAACGCTCTTGAAATCTTAAGCCAGAGTACCGATGATTTTCTGTTCCTTTTGGATATTCCCGGGGATGTTAATTGGTTTTTTGGCCCCATAGACGGTAAGTATTCCGTGCGTAGGGAAGGCTCCGAAACCAACACTACGGCAGAAATGCTGAATATTGTATACCCTGCGGATAAACCTGCACTTGAAGCAAGTCTCAGAGAAATTGCCGAGGGTAAAACAGATGTTCACAACATTGATTACCGCTGGATTGACCGCAGTGGTAACATTACCTGGATAAATTGCCGCGGTAAGGTAATATCCGATAAAGACGGCAACCCCTTTGTTATGATAGGCAGAGTGTCCGAGTAAGCATTAAGACATCTGTACAATCCCCTTACAGGGCTTTTCAATAAAGTTAAGATGAGGGAGGATTTGCAAAATTCCTTCCACAATCTGACCAAAGGATATCTTATGTTAGTGGATATAGATGACCTTGCCGCAATTAACTTAAGTCACGGCAGAAAGTATGGGGATTTACTCCTTACAGAGCTTGCATCTGTAATTGAGAATCACCCTCAGGTGGATAAAGTTTACCATACGGAACTAAGCTACTTTGCTACATGGCTTTCAACAGACAAAGAGCAGGAAGTACGCAGTATATTCTATGATATTCAAAATAGTCTTGGACAAAAATGTACCGTTACTGCCGGTGCTGTTCCCCTTGACGGCAGTTTGTTTATAGACCAGACAAACTTGTATGATTCGGCAAAAATTACACTCAGAAACGCCAAAAATAACAGCAAGGGTAATATTGAATTTTTCTCACCCGAGGATATGAAACGCAGTATTTATTCCGTTGAGCTTATTGAGGAACTCCACGAAAGTGCTGCCAACGGCTTTGAAGGTTTCAAGGTAAACTACCAGCCTCAGGTTAAGGCAGGTAACTACAATATATTCTCATTGGAAGCTCTTATGCGTTACCATTCCCCAACCCGGGGACCTGTGTATCCCGATGAATTTATACCCCTTTTGGAAAAGTCGGGACATATTAATCCCGTTGGTATATGGATTCTTGAAGAGGCACTTACCAAGTGCAAAAAATGGCGTAAAGATATTGCCGACCTTCGCATAAGCGTAAACTTTTCCACGGTGCAGTTCAGGGATAAAGATATAGTAGAAAAAATCCTGGCTACTCTTCGCAAAACAGGTATGCCCGGCGATGCACTTACAATTGAAATAACCGAGTCCATCCCCCTTAACGAAATAGAACGTTTCACTGCCATTATAAGTCGTTTAAAGCATGAAGGTATACAGATTGCAATAGACGATTTCGGCACAGGTTATTCCAATATAGGCTATCTCAAAAAGCTTGATGTAGACGAAATCAAAATCGACCGTATGTTTGTAACAGGCATTGAGGAAGATACCTATAACTATAAGCTAATAAGCAATACCATGGAATTTGCCAAAATGAATTCCATTAGAATTTGTTGCGAAGGCGTGGAAAACAGCAAGGAGCTTGCGGTGTTGGAAACCCTCTCTCCGGATGTTCTTCAGGGCTACCTTTTTGATAAACCTTGCGAAGTAAAAGAGTTTGAGGAAGCATATATCAATAAGAACAGCGAGAAGTACAAGACTCGTCTTAAGTTTATAGAACAACTTTATGAATACAAGGAGCAAATGGGTGTTATTCACTTTGAACCTATGGATATTTTAAGAGAAACCAATGTGGGCTTGTGGGTTATCCGCATAAATGATGCACAGGGCTACCGCGAACTTCACGTAGATGAAACTATGGAACGTATCCTTGGGCTTGACAAAAAGTACGCACCCAGAGAAATCTATGATTTTTGGTACAACCGCATAGACAGTAAGCAGCTGGAGTATGTTTCCCAAAGCATAGATACTATGGCAGATATGGATAAGGTTGTTCAGCTTCGGTACAGATGGAATCATCCTACACTGGGC
>CAYXPV010000195.1:3732-4350 GCA_964467285.1 uncultured Oscillospiraceae bacterium | reverse complement strand
GCAAAATCTTTACCGCTGCAGACGTTGAAATTACCTTTGACGGTGTTTCTTTCGAAGAATTTGTAGGCTCTGCCCTTGCATTTGATGCAGAGGATAATGTTGCAGAATACGCTGTTGATGTTACTCCCGAGGATGCAGATGCAGAAGGAAACATCAATATCGTAGCTCCCAAGGTAAAGGTTAAGGATTCCACAATTCACTATACCGTGGAAAACGATGAAGAAGCTTATACCACCACCATTACTCTCATGGCAGGAAGAGAAGTTTCCCAGGCAATACTCTTTGAAGGTAAAGTTAGCGCTGATGATGAGGAAGAGGTAACATACTACAGAAATACCTACGACCCCATTCAGAAGGAAACTATTGTAATTTCCTACAACAGAAACTACTTTACAGAAGATATGTTTGAGAATAAGGACATAGGCTTTATTCAGAACAAGACAGACTACATAAGAAGTTATACCTTCAACTATGATAATGTGGTTAATTCCGCAGCTATCGAAGGTAAAACCGCTGTTCTTTCCGAAGTCAAGGTGGATGGTGTTGCAGTTGAAGGCTTCAGTCCCGATGTATTTGTATAAACACTAAAAGTACCAGCTTAAAAGGTTAATATTAACA
>CAYXPV010000195.1:0-3722 GCA_964467285.1 uncultured Oscillospiraceae bacterium | reverse complement strand
AATACACAGTAACTGTACCTGCTGCACAGGTTAATATGCCCTCTGTTACTTTTACTCCTGCAGGTAATGCAAATGCATATAAGGAAGATACAGCTGAGCTTCCCGGCAAAACTGTTATTACAGTTACCGAGGGTGAAGCTACCAATACTTATACAATCAACTATGCTTTGTCTCAGGAAATCTTGGCAACAGATTTTACAATTGCTTCCACCAACATTAGCGGCTTTGCAACATACGGATATGTGCCAAACGCTGTTTATCCTGCGGTTTTTGATGGTGAAACAGTAGTGTCGGATACAAAAGTTTACACTGACAGAATAAGCTACACCAATTATCATATACGTGAGGTTAATGATGATTTCCTCCTTGGAGCTGACCTTATACGTGGTAGTGTCAAAAGTCAGACAGATGCTACTTACACCGGAAATGCAATACCTGACTGGATTAAATTTAAAGCCGCAAGAGGTGTAACTGCAGTTATCCTTTGTTGTGAAGAAACCGGAAAAACCAATTTTGAAGCTAATTCATTTGTTCAAAGTACAAATAACAGTGGTTTCATAAAAACTTATACTAATCAGAATAAGACATATAAGTATGCATATACAAAGCATTTTGATGCTAATACCACGGTGCAAATTCCAAACGCTGCAGAAAGTGTAACTACATCAATGCTTGTAGCTCTCATATGGGATGATTGGGTAGAACCTCAGACTATGCAGGATATTACTCTTCATGCAGATGCACTCAGCAAAAATGCTCTTGTAATTCTTGTTCCAAAGAATTACCAAAAAGATGTCCTTGTTCAGAAGAATGAAGACGGAACCTACTCGGATATAACATGGGTGGAAGATAAAACGAAAGCCATAAGTGCATATGATTACGAGTACGATGAAAACGGAGATCCAATATTTAAGTGGGATGCAAGTAGAGCAACCGGTGACTTCTGTAAAACAGGTGTTGTAAATGTTACTTCGGGTGATGCTACTATCACCAGTCTTGCTTTGAAGAGCCTTTTCCCCACAGATGGTGAATATGTATTAGGCTCCCGTCCGGCTACTGACAGATATCCTATAGGTGGTGGCCACTTCCTTGACAACATGCCCGAGGAATTATATAACACAAATTATATTGTAGTTGCTTTTGGCGCCGGCAAAGGATATACTGATGTTGACTACACATTCTCTGTAAATGATAACTTAAAAAAGATTGTGGTTCTTGATATTAATGATGTTGCCAACCCCACAATTGGTGAAACAGTATCCACAGAAGCTGTATTTTCCGGCAATGACAAACCTTGCTATATGATGCAGTCTATGCAAGCAAGTCATAAAGTTCAGGCACATAACGCTCTTTCATGCTTCCTTGCAAAAGGACTTATGACTGAGGATGATATTTATGGTTCGGATGGATTCAAAATAAGAAGATACTCTGTACTTATGGCAATAGATACACAGGGTAAAAATCCTATCGAATCCATGATGTCTGCTGAACTCTATGCACGTGCCAGCGATGAATCAAGAGAAGGCGATGTATGGTTCTTTGGCGAATCCGGCATGGAAAACACAGCTCTTGTGACCGACCTTGGACTTACAGAAAATATTACTACAAATTATTCCTCTAAGGCTAACCAGCAGCCACAGATTAGAGAGTTCTCCTCTCAGGCAGAAGAACTCAACGAACTTGTATTTGTTAACGCCGCTAGTGCCAACTATCAGGGTAAAACAGTAAGCTACCCTGCATGGCTTGAAGCTGAAGATTGCACATACATTGCTCCATATTGGAACTGGACTGATATTTCTACTAAAGATGACTTTACTCAGAATGTTTATGCCGGTGCAACAGCAATTGATATGTATTCCTTTAAGGTTACAAAGGATTGTACCGTTATGATGGCACTTAAAGGTACTCCCGATGACTTCTGGGCACTTTCCGAAGGTTGGACTAAGACCGCACTTACAGATGATGACATGATTGTAATTAACAGACAGCATAGGTACCCCTCACAGCACTTTAAATACAATCAGCTCTTTACTAAGGATTTTGAAGCAGGATCAACAGTTACAATTAAGACACCTCAGGCAGATAAGATTCTTCCTCTTGTATTTGTAAAGCCTGTAGATAAATAATTTAATATTCCAAGTAATCAAAAAGCAACCAAACCAAAAAGGCTTTGGTTGCTTTTTCCTTTTGTAAATAAATTTATAAAATACTTGATTTTATTTCGGTATAGCGATATAATAATAACATAGATTAAATTTTGGGTGATGTATATGAGCATTAATGAAATAATAGATGGATTAAATATTACCAAATACAGACTTGCAAAACTCAGCGGTATTCCCCATGCTACCCTGAGCGAGCTTTGCAGCGGCAAAACAAGTATTGAAAAATGTTCAGCTGAAACATTATACAAAATTGCAAAGGCATTAAATGTTTCTATGGAAAGCTTACTTGACGAAAGAATGACAGCTTTAGCCAGAGAGCGCTCATATGAATATGGTCTTCCTGCATACCTGCAAAAAGATTTGGATGCATACAAAAATGCTTTGTTGGAGAATTCGTCCTTAATGGATTGTTATTGGGGTGAGCTCTACGGAAGTATCAATATGGCTGAAATAAATGATGGACTTATAACGCCGGAACATGCTGATTATTTAAGGCAAAAGTATTTGTGGAGGTAACCGTATGATGATTGATTTCACAGAATGCAAAAAAGTTACAGGGAAAGCATATAATGGCGCAAACGGAAAAAAGATAGCCGTTGAATACAACAATGAAATTTATATGCTCAAATTTCCGCCATCGGGCTCTAAGAAAAGTACGGTACTTTCATATACCAACAGTTGCATAAGTGAGCATATTGCCAGTACTGTGTTTAATATGCTTGGTGTATATGCACAAGAAACTCTTCTCGGAACCTTTGTTGTTAACGGTAAAGAAAAAGTTGTATGCGCTTGCAAGGATTTTACAAAAAAAGGAGTACAGCTGTTTGATTTCTGTTCCATAAAAAATACGGTTATTGACTCCGAACATAACGCAATGCTGTCAACTTAAGGTTTTTGTCATTCTGAACGTAGTGAAGAATCTTCCTTATAATGGAGATTCTTCGACTCCGCCTACGGCTTCGCTCAGAATGACATACATAATTTCTGCTTAAGTTGACGACATTGGAACGTAACGGAAGCGGAACAGAACTTGCAGATATACTTGAAACTATCGAAAAACAGCAGTTTGTAAATCCACAAAGATTGCTTGAACAATTCTGGAATGTTTTTGTGGTGGATAGTTTTCTCGGCAATTTTGACCGTCATAACGGTAATTGGGGTTTTTTATATGATGAGGAACTTGAAAGTGCTGAAATTGCCCCTGTGTTTGACTGTGGAAGTTGTTTGCTTCCTCAGGCTGATGAAAAAATTATGAAAAAAGTTCTTGATGACGAAAATGAATTAAATGCCCGTATATTTCAATTCCCGACATCTGCTATAAAATCTGATGACCGGAAAATCAATTATTATGACTTTATATCCTCTGCAAGCAACGAAGATTGTAACCATGCTGTTTTGCGAATTGTCCCTAAGATTGATATTGAAAAAATAAATGAATTTATTGACGGTGTTCCTTACATTTCAAAGATTCAGAGAGATTTTTTTAAGACATATATCAAAGCAAGATATGAAAAGATTTTAGTTCCGACATACGAGAAATTAAGAAAGTGATAATAT
>CAYXPV010000194.1:0-4363 GCA_964467285.1 uncultured Oscillospiraceae bacterium | reverse complement strand
GTGGATATTTTTCAGTCATAGAAATTTATTACTAGAAATAAGAGTATGGAACTCATTTCATAAATAGAAAAACTCACAATTTTTGATAATGCTAAAAAACTTCACAGACAGGTTTTTGTTACTAACCGTGTAAAGACACTTAACGAACAGATTTACTATAATGTAGATAAAATACATGATGCTATTGCAGAGAACAGACAGATTAACTTTAAATACTTCGATATTGACGTGAATAAGCTTAAGAAATATCGTAAAAATGGTGAACTCTACTGCGAGTCACCGGTTGCGCTTACATGGGATGACGAAAACTATTATCTTATTACATATAAATCAAAATATAACAGTTATGTTCATTACAGAGTAGATAAAATGGAGAATATTACATTTTCCGCAGAACCCAGAATTTTGCCGAAAGAAGAATTTGACCTGTCGGCATATTCTAAAAAAATGTTTCAAATGTTTGGCGGTGACGAAAGGGAAGTATCCATTGAATTTTCCAACGAACTTGCAGGCGTTGTGTTTGACAGATTTGGTACTGATATTCCTGTTATCAAGAAAAGTGATTCACATTTTGCAAGTACTGTAAAGGTTGCGGCGAGCAAAAACTTTCTTTCGTGGGTAATATCTTTTGGAGATAAGGCAAAAATAACAGGACCTGCTGAAGTTGTAGAAGAATTAAAAGAATTAATTGAGCAGGTTAAAAGAAATTATTGATTTATCAAAGTTGAACCTCAAAATGACATTTGTTGACAAAATTCCTTTAATGTGATATCATAAAATTTATGTTAGAAAGAAAAATACCGTTGTTACTTTTGTTGATTTATGTTTTGTGTGTATAAACACCGGAGGATATAAATGATAGATGTAATATATAACGCTGTTTATGCCGGATTGGGCTATATAGCAGATTTTTATGATTATATATCAGAATACAGTTTTGTTTTGAGCTTGATATTGGGTATTCTTCTTTGTTATCTTGGTGTTTACGCCGTACTTGGATTATTTTTCACCAGAAAATTCAAGCCAACTGATAAATTGCACAAGTATGCCATAGTAATCCCTGCCCGCAACGAAGAAACAGTTATTGGCAATTTGCTTGACAGTATTAAGGGACAGGATTATCCGTCTGAATACATTACTGTTTTTGTTGTTGCCGATAATTGCACCGATAAAACTGCCGAGATTGCGCGCAGTAAAGGTGCGATTTGCTATGAAAGGTTTGATACCGAACGCAGAACGAAGGGGTTTGCACTTCAATTTTTATTTGAAAACATCAAGAAGGATTACGGAATTGAGGCTTTTGACGGATATTTTGTTTTTGATTCGGACAATCTGCTTAATACCGATTATATATCAAGGATGAATGAAGCTTTTGCTTCCGGGGAAAAGATAATTACATCTTACAGAAACACTAAAAATTTTGATGAAAACTGGATATCATTCAGTTATGCCATACATTGGTTGCGTTCCATCAGATTTCACCACCGTGCCAGGTCGTTTTTGCGTCTTGCCACAAACATTCAGGGTACGGGATTTCTCTTTGCAAATGAACTGGTTAAAAACGGTTGGAATTATACATCGCTGACGGAGGATAGGGCTTTTACTGCAGATGCAGTTGCTCATGGCTATTCGATTTCTTATTGTGATGCTGCAATGTTTTATGATGAACAACCGGTTAATCTTAAGGTTGCTTTAAGACAACGATTAAGGTGGTCAAAAGGACATTTGTTGGCTTTTGTTGAAATCGGTCCATCCTTGTTTAAAAATATATTTTTAGGCAATTCTTCGAAGGATAAATCCGGCAAAGAATCCGTTGAACGCAAAGGGAAATGCGAGGGACTCCGCTTAAGATGGGCGTCCTACGATATTCTTGTGCAATGTTTTCCCGGGGCTGTTGTAAAGACAGCATTTTGGCTTTTGGTTACGGTTTTACTTTTTGGACTAATCAGAGGCTTTTACGGTATAGACTCAGAAACTTTTTCTAATACTTTGGGCAACATTCCCGCTTCTTTTCTTAGATATTTTCGGGGTGGTGCTAACGTTACTTTTTCACCGGGTGTGTCTGCGTTTTTTGCTTCTGTGGGAATCGCTTTTATTGGTAAAATAATTTCTAATGTATACTCTCATGTTGCCGGTATATTTATGTCATTTTATGTGTTGATTACAGAGAGAAAAAGAATTGTTAAAATGCCACTTTATAAGAAAATATTATACTCTGTGACCTGGCCATTGTTTGATGCTATAGGAAGGTGGACTTCTTATGTTGCAGTTTTTAAAAAAATTGAGTGGAAACCAATACCGCATAACAGTAAGGTTACAATAGAAAGTATAAAAAGTTCGACAGGGGAATCGACTAAAATGGATGAACAAAAGAAAGATACCGTTTTAAATGAGAATAAAAAACTGTTACAACGTAAAGTTTTATTATTAATACTGCCGTTTTTTCTTATTGATTGTGTGATAAGACTTGTAGCAATAGAGGTTAACTATTTACCTTGGCAATCTATATTTCCAAGTATTGCTTTTACGGGCATTTGGGTTGCTTTTATTGTTCGTTTCTGTTTGCTTTTCAAAGGAAGAATAGGGCAGATACTTTATGGTTTTACGTTTGCTGTGTACTTTTTTATGTGCCTTACGCAAATGATATACTATGAGTATACAGACTTTTTCTTCAGTTTCTCTCTTATGAGTTCTGCAGAAGAGGGCGCAACATATATATGGGATACGGTTAAAGGAACAGATATTTCAGTATTTGCAGTTTTATTTGTAATACTTGTTTCCGGCATATTTGCCATTGTTAAATTTCCGCGGAGAAACGTTAACAATTGGAAGTCCATATGTATTACATTTATTGCATTTGTAGTTTTACGTTTTTTGGTTCCCTTTTCATATGGTCCTGCCAATGATGCACTTAAGTGGGATACATGGCGAAATCCTCGTAATGTTTATGAGGCGTTTGGTGATAGTAATAAAAGCTTAAAGGTTTCGGGTATATATGAATATACCTTCCGGGATTTTTATGTTACTTTCTTGCGTCCTGTTGAGCAGATTAAACCCGAAGAAGAAGAGTTTTTAAAAGAAACATACAAGAGTGAAGAGTTTCACAAAGAAAATAATTACACCGGTGTTTTTGAAGGTAAGAATATAATTGTTCTTCAACTTGAAGGTATCGACAGTTGGCTACTTAACGAAAAAGATATGCCCAATTTATACGGTATGCTGAATAATTCTATGATTTTTGATGATCATTATTCATATTATACCGGTGGAGGTTCTACCTTTAATTCCGAACTTGCCGTTACTACCGGCTTTTTAACACCTGTTTCCTATGCGCAAAACGCATACCTTTTCCATACTAACACATTTCCATATACTTTACCTAAACTTTTTAAACAGAAAGGGTATGTTGCCAATGCTTTCCATATGAATTCAGGAGAGTATTATATGCGCGAACTCAATTATCTCAATTGGGGATATGATAATTATTACAGTTTAATTGATGACGGTAATTACAGCGATATGTCTTACCAGCTTGATACAGAGCTTATAAACAATGAATTTTTCTACGATAAGATGTTTAAACAGAAAAAGCCGTTTCTTAATTATGTTATAAGTTATACACCTCATACACCGTTTACTTTAGATAGTGATGTTGGTGAACTTCTTGCCAAGAAACTTTACCCTGAAGGAACCGAAATTCCCGAACTCGGTGAAGAAGAAGTTGCCAGATTGTTTGCAACAGAAACCGATGAAATGATAGGGTTGCTTCTTAAAGCTTTGGAAGACAATAATCTTATTGATAATACGGTAATTGTTGCGTTTGCTGACCACTATTTATATACTTTAAATGACAAAACCATATTGGATAAATACAAAAGGACAGATAACAATCTTATTAATAAAACACCATTTATTATCTGGTCCAAAGATATGCCTCAGGAACATGTCTACAAGACAAATTCACAACTTGATATATTGCCCACGGTTTTAAATCTGTTTGGTATTGAATTTAGTGATAAACATTATATTGGCAGAGATATTTGGGATTCCGGCTACGGCGGCTATGTGTTCTTCAGCGATTATTCATGGTACGACGGTTTCAATTATGTGGAATATGGAGAAGTTGTTGAAGGTCAGGAGGTAGACGAGGAATATATTAACGAAACTAATGAAATGATTAATAATTTAATCAGAAAAAATGACCTTACACTTAAGTACAATTATTTAAAAAACATCAGACAACGAAGATAAATAAAAAGCCTCCCAAAGTCGGGTTCTTCGACAGTCTGAGACTACTCTTGTTTGAGTAGTCTTTTAATCATTATCAACATCTGTCAGTTTAGAAACTGGAACACCTAAAACC
>CAYXPV010000193.1:0-4375 GCA_964467285.1 uncultured Oscillospiraceae bacterium | reverse complement strand
TTTACGGCTTCTTCATTGTATGCAAGAGCCTCTCTTTCTTCAAAGGTTATTGCACCTGTGGGACAGGCAGGTAAGCAGTCACCAAGTCCGTCACAATAGTCCTCTCTGAGAAGTTTCGCTTTACCGTTTACCATTCCAATTGCACCCTCGTGACAAGCTTTTGCACACAGACCGCAACCGTTACATTTTTCTTCATCAATTTTGATTATTTTTCTTATCATATTTATATTCCTCCTGTGTTTTATTGACTTTACATGGTTATTATAGTACAATAAAGCAAAAAAGTCTGTTGTTTTTACAACAAATCAGGAGAAAGCATGAAAAATATAATATCTGTACTGCAAAAAACAAGTTTATTTGGCGGAATAACACCGGATGAAACAGAAAAATTATTAAATTGTCTTCAAGCACGTATTGTTAGGTATAGTAAGGGAGATTATGTTTTCCGAAAAGGAGATAAAATATCATCTGTTGCTATTTTAGCAGATGGAAACCTTCTTATTCAAAGTGATGATTATTGGGGCAACAGAAGTATTGTCGGCACTGTTGAATGCGGTGATTTGTTTGGCGAGGCTTATGCATTGTCCGGAAAAGAACTTATGCTTAACGATGTTATTTCCACAGAGGAGAGCAGGGTTATATTTATAGACATAAGTAAAATATTCGGTATATGTTCCAATGCGTGTCAATTTCATTCTCATCTTGTATATAATTTGCTTGTTGCGGTATCCTCCAAAAACATACAACTTGTTCAGAAACTTGGTCATATGTCGAAAAGAAGCACCGCAGAAAAGCTTCTTTCTTATCTTTCGCAGCAAGCGCAAAAGTGCGGTTCATCTAAATTTGAGATACCCTTCAACAGGCAACAGCTTGCCGATTTCTTGTCTGTAGACAGGAGTGCCATGTCAAATGAGCTATGTAAATTACGTGATAAAAAGCTGATACGTTTTAATAAAAATAAATTTGAATTGTTGTAAAAAAACACAGAAAAAATGCGTTGGCATATTTTCTGTGTTTTTACTTTAGTTTGAATCACCGTATTTGGTTTTTAGTCTGTGCATCATAATTCCGGTTGCAAATATCATGCCGGCAATTGTACGTTGCATGGATATGCCGTTTCCGTTAATAGGGGTATCTTTGCTTACATATTTTTGAAAAATATTCATAGCACCGACGGTTCCGTGTTTTCTTATGGCAGGGTTGAGCTCCATTAATTCATTTGATAAGTTGGATACACATTCAGCTAACTTTCCCTGATCGCACATAGTGTTGAATTTTCCGGTTTCGTCAAGAATTCCGTCTATATCGTGAATCCCTGTTTTTGATTTGAAGTAATAAATTCTGTTCCAGGTGCAAAGCTTGTGTCCAAGAGAATGTACGCAGTCGTTTTCGGAAGCAAAACTCATAATTTTTGCTTGTCTTGGCTTGAACTTTTCGCCGTATTGTTTCTTAAACGAACGTATTGCTTCGGGTGAAAATCCCTGGGCGTGAAAAGTGTAGCATTCGTCAACCATATCTGAATGTATTGTTACAAACTGAGCCTTATTTCCGCCTTTGGAATGTCCGCTTACTGTAATATGAGTGTTTTCGGTCCAACCGTTTTTAGCGCAAACCATATTAAACCAGTTTAGTGCTTCTGCCTGTTGTATGGTTGCGTGGTCGCGTACAAGAGAACGTCTGATTTCATTTCCTGTGTTGTCATAGGTAATGTAGGTGTTGGTTGCCGCCACACCGGAGAGACCTTCGCCGTTATCAAGCCATTCTCCGGTTCCTGTTCCCCTGTAAACAATAGAAATATCCCCGTCCGGATGTATGAAACTTCCGGCAGTTAATCCTTTTGGGGAATAAATTATATCTTTAACAACGGTTTGTGCAAGGTAACTGTTTCTGTTTATTGCGCTCAGCATTATTTTCATTTGGCGTTTTTCTTCATCTCTCCACTCATCATGACGCATAATGTACACACGTTCAAGATCGTCAATGCATTCCATTAGTGTTTGAGAAGCAATTGGCTGACACCTGTCTATAAGATATAAGTATATGTTGAGCAGAGCTTCGTCATTTATTTTTGGTAAAATTTTTTCGTCTACAAAATTCATATTAGGTTACTCCAAAAAAGTAATATTATTCTATATAGATAATATTACAGGAATTATCATAAAATTACAAGAGTTAATTTATTTGTTTGTGTTTGCATTTGGTTTGTTTTTATGATAAATAAAGACTTGATTTAATTTATATATATGATAAAATGTATTTGTAAACTATATTTTTGAGGTGGATTATGGATAATTTAACAAGACTTAAAAATTTGGAAGTACCCAAAGGTAAAATTGACGTTGTGTTGGATACCGATGCTTACAATGAGATTGATGACCAGTTTGCGTTGAGTTATATGCTTTTGTCCAAGGACAAGCTCAACACAAAGGCAATCTATGCAGCACCCTTTCATAACACTCGCTCTGACGGACCCAAAGACGGTATGGAAAAAAGTTATGATGAAATTTTAAGACTGCTTGATTTTATTGGTGAAGATATCGATGTATTCAAAGGTTCTGAGAAATACCTTGAAAGCGAAACGGAGCCTGTTATTTCTCCTGCAGCTCTTGACCTTGCAGAAAGAGTTAATTTCTATTCACCCGATAAACCGCTTTACGTTGTGGCAATTGGTGCTATTACCAATGTTGCTTCAGCGATGCTTATCAATCCTAAGGTAAAAGAAAATACCGTAGTTGTGTGGCTTGGCGGACACGCACGTCATTATCACGATACAAAAGAGTTCAATATGTATCAGGATGTAGCAGCAGCAAGGGTTATTATGGGTTCGGGAGTGCCGTTTGTTCAACTTCCTTGCATGGGTGTGGTAAGTGAATTTCGTATTTCCAAACCCGAACTTGAATATTGGCTCAAGGGGAAAAATCCTCTTGCTGATTATCTTGCCGATGCGGCAATAAAAGAAGCAGACAGTTATGCTTTCGGTGAGCCATGGACAAGAGTTATCTGGGATGTTACTGCAGTAGGCTGGCTTGTAAATGATGTTGGATATCTTATGCTTTCAAACATTGTACCTGCACCGTTGCCGACCTATGACCATTATTATGCTGATGTCCCTAATGCACACCTTATGAGATATGTGTACAGTATAAATCGTGACGAACTTATGAAAGATTTGTTCAATAAAATTATTAACTTTAAAAAATCGGAGAACTGATATGAAAATTTTAAATTTTGGTTCATGTAATCTGGACTATGTATATTCTCTTGACCATATTGTCAAAGTTGGCGAAACGGAAACAACTCATAAACTTGAAACTTTTCCCGGTGGAAAGGGACTCAATCAATCTATTGCTCTTGCCAGAGCCGGTGTTGAGGTTTACCACGCCGGATGCGTAGGAATTGACGGAAATATGCTTGTAGATACCCTTAAAGAAAGTGGTGTTGATGTATCATATATTCAGACTGTTGATGTAAAGAACGGTCATGCCGTAATTCAGGTTAGTTCCGAAGGTGAAAATTCGATATTTCTGTATCCCGGTTCCAATGAAATGATTACCGAACTCTATGTAGATACCGTTCTTGCAGATTTTGAAAAAGGTGATATTATTCTTCTTCAAAATGAAATAAACAACGTTGACTATATAATTGATAAAGCATATGCTAAAGGGTTGCTTATTGTACTTAATCCATCGCCTTTTAATGAAAAAATCAGCAAAGTTGATTTAAATAAGATAACTTATCTTGTGTTAAATGAAGTGGAAGCTAAAGAATATTGCGGATACGATGAGCCGAAGGGAATTGTAACATATTTTAAAAACAATTATCCCGATCTCAGGGTAATGCTTACATTGGGTTCTAAAGGATGTTTGTATGCCGATAAGGATAGGGAAGCAGGTCATCCGGTATATGAAGTTACTGCCGTCGATACAACAGCAGCAGGCGATACTTTCACAGGATATTTTATATCCGGAATTTCCCGTGGTCAGGAAATTGAAACCGTTTTAAAATATGCATCTGCTGCCGCTGCCATTTCTGTATCACGTGAAGGTGCAGCGCCTTCTATTCCTGAAATCGAATATGTTCTTAGGCATATTGACGATATGAAAGTAAAAAAAACTAAATAATCAAATGATTAAAATTAAAGATTATTGTGAAGCGAATCTTTCTTCGGTTACTCTTGAGGCACTTTCTCGGTACATGGGCTATACAGCTGTTTATACAGGTAAGATTATAAAAAACTCTACTAATAGGAGATATTCGGAGTATATACAGGATTTGCGGTGTACTCATGCGGCAAAGCTTCTTACAGAAACGGATATGTCCGTTAATTGTATTATCAACTCGGTCGGCTATGAAAACGGAAGTTTTTCAGAAAAAT
>CAYXPV010000192.1:0-4378 GCA_964467285.1 uncultured Oscillospiraceae bacterium | reverse complement strand
GACAGATATTCTCATGCCGCTATTCAAGTTTATAAATGCATCATCCGTACTTATGGAGCATAGGTCAAGACGCGTATATGTATCTTTCATTTCAATGGAAGGTTCTGCAGTAGGGTCCTTCAATGTGTAGAAAATTCCCGTACCACTTTCCTTTAGATCTCTATACCAAAATTCATCACGAGTTTGTTTATACATTTTACCTTCAAAGCTCGGATCTGCCTCCGCCATTTCAACTTCGTTATTGAATTTTATATATACTGTATCATTATCAGCACTGCAGACATAAACCATGTAAAAATATTGTTCATTAGACTTTTTAGTTGATAAATCGCTTTCATCTATATCTCCTTCTGTAGTCATCGTGTTGTATGACCTCACAACGGAAATATCAAAACCATTCTTTCCTTTAAAGCAGTAATCTATCTCATTTGTACACAGTGCTCCCGTGCTTTCATTTACTACACCTTCTCCTTCGGTTATAGTATATGGCGAATTTAAATCAGGAAAATAGCTTCCATATAGCTCTAAGTAATACTGATTGGCAATTTCGTCGGAAGTAGATGCATAAGCTACAGAAAAAATTGTCAACACAGAGAATATAAACAAAGCCAAACATTTTAACTTAGTTTTCATTTTTAAGCATCTCCCTTGCTAATTTTGCAGCCTCAAAATAGTTCTTTGCGAAAAATTCAGATGATTTTTTTATTTCTTGTGGTGTAAAACCTTTATTCATAAGTGCCCGTTGCACACTTACAGGATATTTACTGTTTTTCAGTGCCGTAAAATCTTCTTGCCAAGTAGGCTCATAAGACTCAATATTAACCCTTGCAACTTCATCCGCTACAATGTCACTGACAGCTTCACAAAAATCATTATTCTTTACTATGAGTACACTTCTGCTATTGAACATATTTTCCGTATTAGAACTCATTGCAAGCTTTTTCACTGCAGTGAATAACAGCTGCTCATTGACGTCGACCTCAGCGCCATATAAAGCTTCAGCTTGCGCTTCGATACTATTTCCCAAAAGAACTTCGTCAAGAATATTAAAAATATTCTGCCCTTCTTTTCGACACATAATATTAGCAGCAAGAATCTGGTCCGTAGAAATCCCCGATTCCTGATACTCCCTTATTTGCATCCCATCCAATTCGCCATGTACATAATCTGTAATTTTATTAAACGCACTTTCATACCAATATTCGCTAAAGTATTTATCTTCCAAAGCACAGATTTCTTCTACCATTGAAAAATCGTAATCGGTAGTAAGCCAAAATTCATATACCTGAATAAGCGACTGAATTGTGGTTCCGTTTTCCAATATTCGGTTTATTGTCTTTAACTGTTCTTCATCAAAGTCATTTGTGCAGATAAAGTTGATGTAATCGCATACATTGTTGTATACCACTCTGGAATTCCCCTTCATCATGTGCTCAAATTCCTCGGGCTTTTTTAAATTAATCTTTTTAGACAGTCTTTCGCTGATTTCATCAAAATACATATCCACACTAATTTCTTTTAAAGAAGTCTGTATTTGCTCTGTTTCAAAAAGAATTTCTTCTTTTACATCAGTAAGTGCTGTACCCTCAACGGCTTCCGGGTTCTCAATTATTTCTTGTTCTGCATATGCACTTGTGCATAGAGTCATCAACAAACAAACGCTTATTGCTAATTTTTTAAACATATTTCTACCTCCTATTCATTGGTTACTATGGTTCTGATATAACCGTCTGTTATCCAATCAGCCCAATATCTTAACAGTACATAGTCATTATCGGGTAGTTCCTTTACACTTTCAACCGGATTATCGTCAAAATTCAGGTACTTTAAGTCATACATCCCGGCAAGTGGCCTTACATTGTTCATGCTGTTGTGTGCAAAATCCAGATATACAAGGGCAGTACTTCCGGCAACATCATCCATATTGTCAATAGTATTGTTATTAAGTTTTAAATATCTGAGTCCGTTTTTGCCCTGTAATCCTTCAAGAGATTTTATGCAGTTGTAATGTGCTATCACTACCTCAAGTTTATACGAATCCTTAATTCCCATTAATCCGGTTAACTGATTGTAGGATGCATCTATATATCTTAGGCTTTCGGGTGCTCCGTGTAAATCTGTTAAATAATTATGATCTGCTACAAGATACTCCAAAGAAGTCATAGTCTTAAGCACATCTATGTCGGTTAGGTTGTTGTCGCTTATATCAAGATATTTTACCTTTGTGCATTGACCTATGCCCGACAGATTTGTGATACCGGCATTGCTTATATCAAGTGTACCCTCTATTGATTCAATTTCTTGAGAAGTAATTATACCGTCGCCATCTAAATCAAGATTAGGGCGAGCTGCTTTCAGCGCATTGTACAGGTTCGAGTTTTCGCTATCTTTAATATCCATAATCTTAGCCTTGGTATATACTTCATAGCCTTCCACATCAAATGTAAAGTTTCCATTTGAAAGTAAATTCGGTACCGAAGAAGAAAGCGCCTTATCTTCTGTAATAACAGAATAATTGTCATCAATACTTGTACTATCGGATGTAAAAGCGACCTCCAGACTTACACCCTCGCCTACTGTAACATTGCCTTGGAAGGCTGTAAGTATGACTGCAGAATCAATTTGAGCATTTATAGTGGTAAGAATCTTCTGTCCTTCGGAAACAACAAAACTCAATTCATAATCCTTAGGATTAAGTAAGCTTTGCAATGTGTAATCTATTGCCTTAGCACCATCACTAAAGGAAACTGTTTCGGTGGCAACCAGGGTGTTGTCGGATATATTTGTGATAGTCATATTTACCGTCTTTCCCTGAGAGCAAGCCAAAGTACCCGTAAGATGCGGAACATACGAAGTTAGCTCTATAGAAAGATTGGCATCAAAAAATTTCCTTGTCACGGTCTCGGTTGTTCTGTCTGTATATTCAAAGGTCAATACAGAATGTGTATCCATTCCATTTGCACCGATATATACAGTATATACTTCACCTTCAATATTGTAGCTCAAAGGAAATGTTTTACGGAATTTACCCTCTGAATCAGTTACGGTCTGAACTACGTAAACGAGCTCTGCATTTGAGTTCTCTACAAGTATTCCTACTTTTTTCCCAAAACCGGAGCTTGCTGTTCCGTTTACGGTAAGATAATTGCCGTCAATATTTAAAGATGCTGCAATCATTTGTATATCATCAGCATCCAAATCATCACTTTCGACCGTTTGTGCCGCTACTGTATACACAGCAGTTTCGGAAACATCACTCACAGGTACAACCACATCAAAGCTACCATCGGCAGCGGTTGTTATCTGCTGTGTCTTAAGAGCTGTACCGTTACTATCTTCTACTGTAATAATTAAGTCGGTGTTTGACTTGCCCGTATTACCTATTACGGCAATACTTCCTCCTTTTGTTTCTATCTTTGCTTCTTTTCGTTCCGTTTGAGCCATAGCCACGGGAGCAATAAACAGAAAAAACAAAGTTAAAGCTACTAAAAAGTATTTTTTCATATGAATACGCCTTTCTTAATAATATATATAAATTGTTTTTTATGACAAATAATTACTGCAAATATGTACAGAACACACCTTTGTTATATAAATTTTATTCCGGCGGAATCTATATCCGCCGGAACATCGGGATGTTTGTCGTCTTTTGATATAACTATATGTATTATTCTACAGTCACATCATTGCTGTTTTTTACATACATATTTGCTATACAATTTGATATATATCCAAACAATGTCATTCTCCTTTACATCTTAAACCAATGCCCGGATTCCTCTAAGCAGTTGATTAAAAAGGTATCCCCGTCTGCATCACATAGATAGCAGACGGGGCTCAGTCTTAATAAATTATTTATTAGCTTCGGCAATAACCTTATCCGCAACAACCTGAGGTGCTTCTTCGTAGTTTGTAATTTCATAGTCGAAGATTCCTCTGCCGGTGGTAAGAGCTCTTAAGTCTGTAGCATACTTCTTCATTTCGGAAGCAGGTACTATAGCTTCAATCTCTGTGGAGTTATTGTCAAGAGGATTCATACCGAGGATTCTTCCGCGGCGTTTATTGAGGTCACCTACTACATCACCGGTGTAGTTATTGGGAACTACAACCTTTGCATTACCTACAGGCTCTAAGATTACGGGCTTAGCCTTGGGGAGACCTTCCTTGTATGCAATGGAGGCAGCTGTCTTAAACGCCATTTCGGAGGAGTCTACCGGGTGGTAAGAACCGTCAAGGAGTGTAGCCTTAAGGTTAACTACGGGATAACCTGCAAGTACGCCTTCCTTCATAGCATCTCTTATACCCTTTTCAACTGCAGGGAAGAAGTTCTTGGGAACTGCACCGCCTACAACCTTCTCTTCAAAGATAAGATCGTCGC
>CAYXPV010000191.1:0-4380 GCA_964467285.1 uncultured Oscillospiraceae bacterium | reverse complement strand
TATGTCACTTTGCCCCTGTAAGATGATTGCAGTAACGGGAAGTGACGGCAAAACCACAACCACAACTCTTATATACGAGATACTTACCGCCGCCGGCTACAGATGCTATAAAGGCGGCAACATAGGTACGCCGCTTCTTGACAAGGTGGAGAGAATGACTCCCGATGAAATTGTGGTGCTGGAGCTTTCCAGCTTCCAGCTTATGAATATAGGTGTAAGTCCTCATGTGGCAGTTATTACCAACATTTCTCCAAATCATCTGGATTACCACAAGGATATGAGCGAATATGTAGAGGCAAAGGCTACAATTTTTGCTCATCAGGACAAAGACGATAAACTGGTTATCAATGTTGACAACGCCATTACTGCGGCATTTTCCGGCAGACAAAAGGGAAGAGTGGAAACTTTCTCCCGAAATGATGACAGTGCCGATGCCTACTACAAGGACGGCTATCTGTGGTATCGGGGCAATCAGATTGCTTTGAAGGACAGCATCAAAATACCCGGATGGCATAATGTGGAAAATTACCTTGCCGCCATAAGTGCAACTGCAGAACTGGTGGAACCCGAAGCAGTAAGGCAGGTTTGCGAGAACTTCGGCGGTGTTGAGCACCGTATGGAACTTGTCCGTACGCTTAACGGCATCAATTTTTACAATGATTCCATCGGTTCATCACCCACAAGAACCATTGCAGGACTTGTGGCACAGAACGACGATGTGGTGCTTATTGCCGGCGGTAAAGACAAAAATCTAGATTATAGTGACCTTGGAAGGGTTATTAAGGATAAAGTAAAAATTCTTGTACTTATAGGAGCCACTGCAGACAAAATTGAAGCTTCGGTTGTAAAGGCTTACGGCGGAAAAACACCTTCCTTGCCTATAGCGAGAGTGGATAACTACAAAGATGCGGTTAACTCGGCGTACGCTCTTGCCAAGGGCTTGAAGGGCGGCAAAAATCGGGTTTCGGTAATACTTTCTCCTGCAAGCACAAGCTTCGATATGTTTAAAAACTTTGAAGAGAGAGGACAGACCTTCAAAAAATACGTAAATGAACTGTAAAAGGAGACCGCTATGGATATTAAGAATGCAATAAAAAGGCTTTCAGAGCTTCATGGAGTATCGGGGTATGAACACAGATTCTCCGGTGAAATTGAAAAGATGTTTTCTGAGTATTGCAGCGAAGTAACTTCAGATAATCTGGGTAACGTTACAGGTATTATCCGCTGTGGAAAAAAGGATGCCAAGTCAATTATGATAGAAGCTCACATAGATGAAATCGGTATGATGATTACCGAGATAGACGACAGGGGCTTTCTTAGATTTACAAATGTGGGTGGAATAGATGCAAGGATTCTTCCCGGTAAGGAAGTGCTTGTTCACGGCAAAGAAGATATTATAGGTATAATCGGTGCAAAGCCGCCTCATATTACTTCACCGGAAATGCGTTCCAAGGCACTTCCCATGACAGAACTGTACATTGACATAGGATATGACAAGGAAATGGCAGAGAAACTTGTTTCTGTAGGTGACACCGTTACCTTTACGGACGGCTACAGAGAGCTTGGTTCAAAGTATATAAGCACCAAAACCCAGGACGACCGCACAGGTGTGGCGGTTCAGCTTTCGGTGATGGAAAAGCTTAAAAACTACTCACTTCCTTTTGACGTATATTTCTGCGCTTGTGTTCAGGAGGAGGTGGGCAGAAGGGGAGCCGGTGTTCTTGCCGAAGCTACAAACCCTGTGTTTGCCGTGGCTATAGATGTTTGCCACGCCACAACACCCGACGCTTCCGCAGATACCGTAAAGGCAGGAAGCGGTGCGGTAATTTCCCGCGGGCCCAATATTCATCCCGTACTTTTTGAACATGCAACAAATATAATGAACGAAAATAACATCACATACACTGTGGAGATAGAACCCAGGGACACAGGTACCGATGCATGGGTGATTCAGGTGGCAAGGGAAGGTATACCTACACTTCTGTTCTCTTTGCCTCTCAAGTATATGCACACAATGGTCGAAACTGTAAATGTGGAAGATGTTAAGCAGACAGCAAATGCAATATTTGCTCTTATCACAAATACTGAAGATGCGGAGGCGGCAGTATGTTACAATTAAAAGAGCTTACAGAAATTAATTCCGTTTGCGGAAATGAGCATGCAGTCCGCAACAAGCTTAAGGAGATGGTAAGTCCTTATGCAACGGAAGTTACCGTTGATAGCATGGGCAATCTTATAGCATTCAAAAAAGGGCTTAAACCCGGCGGTAAAAAGGTGGTTATAAGTGCTCATATGGATGAGGTTGGCTTTATAGTCACCGACATAAACGATGACGGTTACATTAAATTCAGTTCCGTGGGTAGTGTTGACCCCAGAATAATGCTTGCTCAGCGCGTGGTAATAGGTGACGACAAGGTTCCCGGTGTTATGGGTGTAAAGGCAGTTCATCTTCAGACTGCCGACGAGAGACAAAAGGTTATACAGTACAAAAATATGTACATTGATATCGGTGCATCCTCCAAAGACGATGCTTCATCCAAGGTTCACAGAGGCGACTACATAGCTTTCGACTCCTCCTACAGAGAATTTGGCGACGGCATGGTCAAGGCAAAGGCTCTGGATGACCGTGTTGGTTGTGCAATTATGGCTGAACTCATAAAGTACGACTACGAAAATGATATATATTTTGCATTTACCACCCAGGAGGAAATCGGTGTACGCGGTGCCACGATTGTTGCAAAACGTGTAAAACCCGAAATTGCCATTATGTTGGAGTCTACCACCTGTGCCGATACTGCAGGAAGTGAGCCTCACGAGTATGTCACGGAGATTGGTAAGGGTTCTGCAATATCCCTTATGGACAGAAGCGGGCATTCCGACCGTGAATTAAACAGCTTCATAACAAATTTGGCTGAAGAAAAGCAAATTGAATATCAGTATAAAAAGAGTGGTATGGGCGGCAACGAAACAAGAGCCTATCAGACCTCGGCTCTGCCCTGCAGAACAGCGGCAATATCTTTGCCCACAAGGTATCTCCATTCACCCGTGAGCTCTGCCAAGCTTTCGGATATCGAAAAGATGTACGACCTTCTGAAGGCTATATGCGAGAATATTCACAGATTTGAAATATAAGTTGACAAAAGTGGGATTGTATGCTATAATCCTTTATTGATGAATTATTTTGAAAGTGAGGAAAGGATAAATTATGGATTCGGACGACGGCGATAGTAACAATTGTAACCGAACATATATTTATTTGTTATATAGGGCATACCTTCGTATTTACTATAAAATACGAGGGCTTGCCTTTTTGCGTTTCAAAAAGGTATTAATCTGATGAACCGCCATAAAAAATACACATAAATATATTTTATACGATTACAAGGAGAAAATGATAAAATGGGATATATGATAGCTATGGCGGCACTCATTATTATGTCGGCATACTTCTCAGCGACGGAAACTGCGTTTTCGTCCCTTAACAAAACAAGATTAAAAGCCTTTGAGGAAAAAGGCAACAAGAGAGCCAAGCTGGCGCTTAAACTTTCCGATAAATATGACAAGCTTATTTCCACAATTCTTGTGGGTAACAACATTGTTAATATATCGGTTGCAACATTAGGCACATTATTCTTTACGGAACAGCTCAAAGATCCTGACTTAGGTGCTACGGTATCTACCGTTGTTGTTACCGTTGTTGTATTGATTTTTGGCGAAGTAACCCCCAAGAGCGTGGCAAAGGATTGCCCCGAGAAATTTGCAATGTTCTCGGCACCTATCATAAGACTCTTTATATGGATACTTGCACCTATAAACTTCATCTTCGGCCTCTGGAAGAAGCTTATTGCCAAGATATTCAAGCTCGAAGGTACAGCCAAAATGTCTCAGGAGGAGCTTGTGCTTCTGGTTGAAGAAGTAGAGCAGGAGGGTACTCTCGATACCGATGAGGGCGAGCTTATCCGAAATGCTATTGAATTCGGCGAACAGGAAGCCGAGGATATACTTATCCATAGAGTTGACATTGTGGCAGTAGATGTGGAAGAGGATAAAAACGAAATTGCAAATATATTCTTTAAAACCAAGTTTTCAAGACTTGTTGTCTTTGAAGAAACTATTGATAACGTAGTAGGTATAATCCACCTTAAAGACTTCTTTACCTCCGAAGGTATCATCGATAAGAGCATTAAGGAGATTATGACAAAGCCACCCTTTATACAGAAATCCGAGAAGCTCAACGACCTTCTTAAGATTCTTCAGAAGAGCAAGTCCCATATTGCCGTAGTTATAGACGAATACGGCGGTACGTTGGGCATTGTAACCATGGAGGATATCCTTGAGGAAATCGTTGGCGAAATCTGGGACGAAACTGACGTTATCGAA
>CAYXPV010000190.1:0-4386 GCA_964467285.1 uncultured Oscillospiraceae bacterium | reverse complement strand
CCTACTTGTGACGCAAAAACCGTTGGTATTCCTTTATTTTTTTATGATGTCACAAGTGTCACAAGTAAAAATAAAGAAAGAGGATAAGTAAAATAAAAATACCCTAAAATAGCCGTATTTTAAGAAAAAAGTAAAATATATAAAAGGCTTGTCACTTCTCGATGTGACATTGTGACTCGATTTTGGAATACCGAGAAAATCTAACTTTTTCACTAAATATCCACAAAATTACACTTACAGCGGAGGTTTACTTAAATATGGCAGGCAACACGACAGATAATATGGCAGTCACAACTACGGCAGACGAAACACCACAACTACCTAAACGCAGAGGTCCCAACAGAACACCGCCTCATCTCCAGCTTAATCTACAGCCGGGTGATAATTCTATGTACCTCGCTCACTCTATGGCGGTTATGCAGATGCCACCTATCGATATCAGTAATCCAGCAGCCGTGGAGCAGAGGATTCAAGACTATCTCTCACTGTGCGGTCAAAACGATATGAAACCTACCGTTACCGGCTTCTGTAATTCTCTAGGAATCAGCAGAACAACCTTGTTTGACTGGAAACATGGCAACTTTCGGGCAGATACACACCAGGCGATTATTCTTAGAGCTTATGGTATTCTGGAGGAGCTGTGGGAGTCTTATATGCAGAACGGTAAGATCAATCCTGTGTCCGGCATATTCCTGGGTAAAAACAACTTTGGATACCAGGATAAACAAGAGTATGTGCTGACTCCCAATCAGAAACAAGAGATACCGGCAGAGCTTATCGAGTCTAAGTATGAGGAGTTGCCGGAGTAACCGCACGACTTTTACAACTTTCAGGACTTTTACAACTTTCAGGTCTCCACGACTTTTGGGGACCTGAAAATTTTTTTGCGACTTTCACGACTTTTAGGGCTTCTGTGCCCAGGCGAGAGAAAAACTTAACAATACAAAAAGTACAAATTTATCGATAAAATTGTACCGTTTTCGTATATCGGTAAATGTGTATCGATATCCCATTATCGATTGTTTCCATCCCCGCCAGGGACCCACGGAACGCAAAGCCGCTAGCGGCTCCAGGACGGCTATATGCGGCGTTTTATGTCCTTTCCAGTATGTTTATATAGGAAATAAAAAGGCCGCTCAAAACGGCTCTAGCGGCTTTCTAGCAAAGCGGCATATATTTATATATTGCTATTGCGGCGGCTGCCGCTCCTATCTGGGCGGCGTTCTGATCCGTGGCGGCTGATTATATAGGCATAATAAAAGCCGCCCGGCGTGAGCCTGGGCGGCGTTATATTATTGATAAATACTTGTAATATGGAAAATTTCAGCATTGCGGATCATGGACGCAAACATATAAAAATGTCTGTTTGTCCGGCGGTTATATCCTAAATATCCGAAGTCATTTTTAGTTATATAGATAACATCGCCCGGCTTGCTTTCGCTTGTTTCAATTAACATTTCGCCGTATATGCTAGAAAATTTCCGTGGTATTCTGTTATTCATTTTTCAATCCTCCTATTAAACAACCCCGGCTAAAATGCCGGGGTCCTTGTTTACTTATAGTTTTTAGCTAGTGCAAAGATAACGCCAAACGGAAAATAGATAATAGCTGCCAGGATAAACAAAAATTTTTTCAATCCGTTTCCTCCTTTACCACAAAAAATAATCTGATATAATGCCGCCAATTATAAAAGCAATCAGCGTTGCCGGTAGTAAAGTAAAACACAATTCCACGCTTTACACCTCCATAATTCCGGCGAATGTTCCCCGGATTATTTCCGGCATCGCATCAGGGCGGCGAACTGGAAGCAGTAGAGCCGCAAAACCAGGCTCATTTTCAATATAAACCGGGGATACTTTGCCATTACAACAGATTTTCTCAGCGTGGGAAAAATCCACTAGAGCATCATAAACGGAATTAACCGTTGTAATATCTCCGTTGCTGTTCTTAAAAATTCTGAGCGTGATTCTCTCCGTATTGTGAACACTTTTATAATCCATCGTGAACGGCGTTCTTTCGGCGGCGGTTGTAATGGTTTCCTTGTTTCGATTAAAAATTTTCACGATATCAGGAGTAAAGCCGGGGACGGTTTTTCCGTTTCTGTATTCCATAGCTTTCCCCTCCGTTGGCATATCGCACATAAACGCCGGGCGAGCAATTTCGTCCCAGATATACGGAGCTGCCGGAAATTTGAACGCATTATAACCATTTACAATGTAGATATCTCCCTCATGCTCAGCGATCATAACGCGATCTTTTTTTATAGCTTTCTTCCAATACTTTGTAGCCTCTTTAGTAATCAGAAAATCGTTGTACTTTGCCATTTTATTTATCCTCCATTTTTTCAATAAAATTCAACGCGTTTCCTATGCGTTTATATTGTTTTGATTTATTGTCATATCTCACGAATAAGTTATAGTTAAAATCGTGCAATAGCTCAGCCGGACCGGCTGAAATAATAAAGCTATGATTATTAGCTTTTAATATTTCAATCATAGTTTTATAGTATGTTTCCACCTGGGAGCGGCTGCCGCTCATAGTTTCGAGCGGCTCGCCTCTTGCGTCGTAAATGGTTATTTTCATTTATTCCGCCTCCAGTGCTAAACAGTTTTTTAGAAAATCCTCCAGGGCTGAGAAAGTATCGGCGTTCATAGGGATTTTAATTTCTCGATTGCCAATAGTTATAAATATGTCTTGATCCTCCGCATCCCCGGCGTCGATTGCTTCTAGCGTTTCCGCTAGCGTGGAGCCGGTGAACGCCTCCACGCTTTCCGGCGTAAATGGATATTTAATAAGCATTTATTCCACCTCCATTTTATCCCAAGCGGCTTTCCCTCTCAGACTGGGAGCAATGCCATACTCATACATAAAACTGTTAATATGTCGTTGTGTCGTTGCGCTCCATCCGCTCCAAGTACGATGGAAACGCCCAGTCGGATCAATAAAGCAAACAAAAGTATCATAGCTTTGTAAATATGCGTTCCCGTCGTTATCTTCTATAACGTGGGCTTTCCCGTAAAACGATTTGCAGCTATCGTAGCAAGGCAATTCCCAAATATGCAAAGTGTCCATGTTTTATTCCTCCTCTAGTTCTTCTTCCAGTTCTTCCAATACTTCCGCTATTGCCTGGCCTAGCAAGTAACATCTAATAGTTACGTCGCAAGCTTCCGCTCCATCTTTTAGAATGTCTCTTTCGATGGCTCCAAATTCCCGGCAGGCCTCCACTAGTAAATCTAAGTTATGACATAAGCATTCTTCCGCTTTATAGGAATTACAAAAGTAACTTCCGCTTGCGTTCCCGGTTACGCTGTCGTCGATCCATAAATCATTGTTTAGTTGTTGCTCTAGTCCGTCCGCGTTGCCTCTCCATTCCTCCAGGTTGTAGCCGTCTTTAATGGCGGTTCTAACGTCGTCCTTTACTGCCTCCAGATAGTTGTAGTTGCTCATTTTGTTTTCCTCCTTGTTTTTAATTGGTATATACATAGTATAATTGTTTGTTTAGGGTATGTCAATAACAAATAAACATATTTGTTTGTTTTCAGTATTTTATACAAACATAATATATCTATTTTGTATAGTTTTTATAGGGTATACCACAAACAAACAATATAATAATTTTTGCGTTCCGGCGATTCGCTCTGGCGCTCCGTTGCCCTGGGTCCCTATAGGGGGAGGGGGAAACGGCCCCCACCAAAGCGGCCGGGTGATGCGTTCAAATAGCCAAAAAAATAAAAAAGGCGCAAAAACAAATAAACAAACAAAAATGTCTTGACAAAACAAACACTATCGTTTATATTAACCTTACAAACGAACTTAGGAGGCAACACAATGGAAGGAATCAAAATCGGCATCGGTCGAGTATCTACAAAGGAGCAGAACCCACAGCGACAGATTGACGCTTTCTTAAAGGAAGGCATTGAGGATCGTTACATCTTCGTTGATAAGTGTTCCGGCAACGCAGGCAACCTGGACAAGCGAGAAGAATACCAGAGGGCGAAAGCTGTCGTCCGTAAAGGCGACATTGTATTCTTGGATGCACTTGACCGCCTGGGCCGTAATGCAAAGGAGATCGAGCAGGAATGGAGATATTTCACTGAGGAAATCGGCTGCGATATGGTCGTGCTGAGTATGCCTATCCTGGATACTCGCGGTCGCACTGAGGATGATCCGACTGGCGAAATGATTTCCAAAATCGTGCTGACGATTTTCGCTTGGATGGCTCAGCGTGAAACTGAGGAACGTAAGCGCCGCCAGCGTGATGGTATTGAGATTGCAAAGCGTGAGGGCAAGTACAAAGGCAGAAAGCCTGTTGAAGTAAACACCTATGAGTTTGAGAAACTGTATGGTGAGGTGCTGTCCGGCGAACGCACGAATAAGTATGTGATG
>CAYXPV010000189.1:0-4395 GCA_964467285.1 uncultured Oscillospiraceae bacterium | reverse complement strand
TTTTAATAGTTAGTCTTTTTTCTAAATTTGTGTAGCCTAATTGTATCACATATATTGTGCAAAGTCAATAGCTAAAACACAATATATTGTGTTTTAGGGCAATTAGAGCCTAAAGTAAAAAATCCGCAGATTCTATCCGCGGATTTTAGCTTCGGGTATATACTTCCGAGCTGTATTAAGAAGGATTTCCATCTCTTTTTCCTCCAAGGGATGCATACCTTCCGATATAATGTCACCGGAATCAACAAAGTTTTGCAGATAATATTTTTTTGTACCTTTTATCATTTTACCTATCTCTTCCATATCCTCGGGAGTATGAAGTTCTTTAACCACGGTAGTGCGGAACTCAAAGTCACAGTCCGACGAAAGAAGGTAGTCCATGCTTTTCTTTACTCTGTCAAATAACCCTTCCGCACCCGAGGTAAGGGCGTACTTCTTGGGAGAATTTTTAATATCCATGGCAACATAGTCCACTATACCCTCTTCAAGACAAGATTTAAGCATATGGGGATTGGTCCCGTTGGTATCTACCTTAACAGAATAACCCATTTCCTTTACCTTGCGGATGAAGTCAGGAAGCTCTTCATAGAGCATAGGCTCTCCGCCGGATATGCACACACCCTCAAGAATACCCTGACGTTTTTTTAAAAATGTCAATACCTCATCTTCGCTGATTACCACATCATCGGTATGAGTGACCAGCGAGGCATTATGGCAGAAGGGGCAACGGAAATTGCACCCCCGGGTAAACAGTATGCAGGCAACCTTGCCCGGGTAGTCCAGCAAGGTCAGTTTTTGAAATCCGGCAAAATTCATAAAATATACCTCCGAAAAGCTTATACTAATATTGTAACCTTTAAAAAACATATTTTCAAGATGATATATGAAATTTAATAAAAATGCGGAACCGAATTGCCTCATTTCGATTCCGCGTTAAAAGCTATATTAGTTCGCTGACCTTCAACAGCACCACAGCCGTCAATCCCATTACAGCACTTAAAAGCTGCATCTTGCTGAATTTTTCTTTGTAGATTATTATTGAAATTGCAAAATTTGCAATCATTCCCACTCCTGTGGAAACGGGCGAAGAAATAGATATTGGCAGGCAAAGAAGAACCAACATACCGGTAAAATTCGACGCTCCGTTAAAAATACCCGCACACATACCGTATACAGTACCGTGCTTAACTATGTACCCAAGGCGTTCGCGTTCCAGGATAAGACCTATTATTGT
The DNA here is from genome assembly GCA_964467285.1 of uncultured Oscillospiraceae bacterium. Taxonomy (GTDB): domain Bacteria; phylum Bacillota; class Clostridia; order UMGS1810; family UMGS1810; genus RGIG8748. Next base: position 3,161 of record CAYXPV010000189.1, on the reverse strand, counting down.
AAGACCCAGGAATGCTCCGGCGAGTGATATAATCATAAATTCATTATCGCATTTGGCATCAAAACGAATCTGCTGAGCTCTCTGAAGTACACCTATAAATCCGTTTGCCGCAAAAACTATTATAACATATATAAGCCATTTTACCGAAAAGCTTTTTTTATTGTCATCGGAAGACTTATCAATATTGTTAAAATTCATAAAAAATATTGACACCAATATAAGGGCAATTGAAACGTATGTAAGCAGGTTGGCAGATTCTTTCAGTACTACAATACCATAGACAATCGTTACAATTACCGTAAACGAAGTAAACATCTTGGTAATGGCAAAGGAGCCCACCTTCAGTGCCGCATACATATAGTAGAAGCCGGCAGCAAACAAAACACAGCTTATAAGCCCGTAGCTCCAAAGCTCCTTTGGAAAGTAAAGCCCGTCCTTGTCGGTAATAAAAAAGAAAATCATGGAAAACAGGCATATAACTGCATTAAAAAACATACCGCCTATCTGATGCTTCTGACCGTATTTTTTTACAATCATTGTTTCTGCCTGATTAAAAAATGTTTTCAGTAATATAAGCAGATAACCCAAAAAATCTCCACCTTTCGCTCAAGAATACTTTAAACTCCGGTATATTGTAACACATAAACCGGAGTTTAAAAATAGAAACATTCCATATAAACCTTAAATTTTTCTTGATTTTAAAGAGTTTCCAGAAAGCTTTTAAGTTTTTGAGCAATAACCCTGTTGCCGTTATCGTTGGGGTGAAGTCCGTCAGGAATGAAGTTTTCTTTTATTTCGTCAACTTCAGGCTGAAGTCCGCTTGAAGCATACAAATCCAGAACAGGAAGAGAATAGTACTCTGCAACCTCTCTCATTATATTTACATACTCCCTGAGAGTGCCCACACCGTAGGTTTTCTGACTGCCGGTATTTTTGAACTCGCCGGTTCTGTGGAGGGGTGTCATTATAACAATTGTCTTGCCCAGATACTTCTTTATAAGTCCCGAGAAAAGATAGTGGCAAGCACCGTAGAAGGTATCGGGAGTTCTGTCGGAAAAACCGCCCAAGGGAGCATCGCCATGACCGTAGTCATTTGTACCGCCGAACACCACTACCACATCGGCATCGTCGTCCATTTGGCTGAATCGCTCACTAAAGGAATTTACATCCACATAATCGTCCTTGGGACGTTCCTCTGTGCCCTTCTGCAGGGCATAACGTGTACCGCTTATGCCGTAGTTACGGGCTTCTGCCAAGTTTGCTTCTTTTTTGAGTACTGCATGGTATACGGTATCGGGACTGCTTGCACCCACACCCTGGGTGATGCTGTCGCCTAAAAAGTTAATTTTGAGTCCTTCGAGTTTCATCGTATATTTCTCCTATTCTATTACACATACATATATGGAATTGTCGCTTCCGTATTTTTCACAGCCTATGGGTTGCATCCATTCGGCAGCCATAACCATTGCCTTGCCGTCGTCCATAGTTATAGCACCAAAGTTACCAAGTCTTGCACCCCTTTCGGGTGTTATGGCTATTTCGGTGGACTTAACAAGGCGCATATCCTTAACCTCTGCAATCCACAAGGGTGCTCTATGACGGGTAACGTGACCGTTATCTTCGGCACGTCTTGTATATACGAGGCAAAGCTTTCCATTAACCTTTGCCCAGTGCTGCTGGGTGTTGTAGCTTTGAAGGAGGCTTCCGTCCTCCCACGCCCAAAGGTGCATATCCTCGTAGTGAAGTCCGTCCTTACTCTTTGCCACAAATGCCGCTTCATCATTGCGGATTGTCATATAGTACATACCCTCGTGGTATATAACAGAAGGCTCGCAAAGTCCTCTCGCCACTTCAAAGCGAAGAATATTGCCCATTTCCTTGAACACAACATTTTCGCCGTCAAAGCTGCAAAGGAGCACTGTAGCACCATATCTGCCGTTTTCGTCTGCCATGGTATGCACAGGCACAAGTATATCTCCGTTTTCAAGTTCAAGAGACTGACCGGAGCCGTTTCCGCTTGGTATGATGCCTTCCGGAAGTTCTATAAATCTGCGCTTTGAAAAGCTGTCGGTTTCCTCATTGTAAACGCTGTAGAAGGTAGCAGGCTCGTACTTGCCCGGGTCCTTTGCCCCAACAAGGTATTCCACCTTGTGCCCCAAAAGCAGCACCTTACCTGTCTTTTTGTGGTACATGGGTGTGCCGTCACAGTTGCCTATGATAACGCCGTCTTTTTCCGTTGTCATAAGCCCTTCCTGGGGTGTAAGCTCCGTCCAGGTTTTGCCCCCGTCAAAGCTTCTTGACATATATATTCCGCCGAAAAGGTCGCAACCGGTAACATCAAGATACTGTGCTGTTGCAAGCATATATCCCGGTGCGGCACACATTCTGGCGTGTACAAAGCATTTTTTTCCGTCGTAACCATTTCTCATAACATAGGTTGTACACTTCATAGCAAACTCTCCCTTAAAGTAAAACTTCGGTATTGGTACCGTAATATATATCTTCCTTACCCGATATCAGTCTGCAAAATTCCTCAAACCTATCCCATTCGTCTTTAATATCAAATTCATAGCTGTGTCCCCATATATAGAACACCTTGGGACTTGTGGGTTTTAATGAAATAAATTCCTCAGCAAGGGAAAACATCTTGTCCCAGTTACGGTGATATACGGTGGGGTTAAACCTGTATAAATTTTCCTGAGGTTCAAAGCTGAAGCTTTCTTCCACGGTACGGGAATACTTAACCCCTGTATGCTCCTTTATAAGTTCTGCAACCCTGTCGTCATTGGGACCGCAAGGGTACGCCATACCCACAACCTCATAACCTGCAAGGGCAATAAGGTTTTTCCTGTCCTCTTCCACCTGCCGGATTACTTCGGCATCGTCACACTTGGTAAGGTTGGGGTGAGTAAGGGAATGAACCGCAATTTCGTGTCCCTTGTAAATATACTTTATTTCCTCGGGATAAAATTTATTGTGATTTATCTTAGAACCTTCCCTTTCAAGACTTCCGTTTTTGCCCAAAAGCTCGGAAATTTATGTTGAATGTGGCTTTTAATCCATACTTATTGAGTATTTCAATAAGCCGTAAATCCTGGGTTATACCGTCGTCGTAGCTAAAGGTTACTGCTTTCATTTTTCCTTGAAACATTCTGTACACC
>CAYXPV010000188.1:0-4405 GCA_964467285.1 uncultured Oscillospiraceae bacterium | reverse complement strand
AACCCGATTTTTGCCTAACGCAAAGTCGGGTTCTTCGACAGTCTGAATGCTCCTTACCGATTGGTAAGGAGCATTTTATATTTTTGTACTGCAAATTGACATTTGTCAGCAGGAGCAAGCCCCTGCCCTACATTCCCTCATTCAAACAAAGCTACAAACCCAAGCATACCCCCACATTGTCATTCCGAGAGCAGGCTCCCGCGAAGTAGCCGAAGGCGTACTGAGCGGTTTGAGACTGCCTCTGGCAAAACTGTCGCAGAGACAAGCACCATCCTCGGTGCGAAGTCGATGCGTTACAGTTGACGGCTTGCGAAGCGAAGAATCTTCCTTTTAAAAACATACAAAAAACCTCCGAGTTCTAAGACTCGGAGGTTTTGTTTTAATAAATTAATGTCCGCAATGTTCGCAACAACCGTCGCACTTCATAACCTTTTTGTCTATGCCTTGTCTGTCATAGTAGTTCTGAATTGCTGCACTTATTGCTTCTTCAGCAAGTACGGAGCAATGTACCTTAACCGGGGGAAGTCCGTCAAGAGCTTCCATAACGGCTTTGTTGGTAAGAGCGAGAGCTTCATCTATTGTCTTGCCCTTTACAAGCTCGGTAGCCATAGAACTTGTAGCTATAGCGGCACCGCAACCGAAGGTTTTGAATTTTACGTCAACGATTACATCGTTTTCAATCTTCATATACATCTTCATTATGTCGCCGCACTTTGCGTTGCCAACCTGACCTACAGCGTTGGCATCTTCTATTTCTCCGCAGTTTCTGGGATTCTGGAAGTGGTCCATTACTTTTTCGGAATACATATTATTTATCTCCTTTCACACCTTCATAAAGAGGTGACATCATTCTTAATTTTTCAACGGTTTCCGTGAGCTTGTCCAGCATAAAGTCGATTTCTTCGTAGGTGTTTTCGTCACCTAAGGAAATTCTCAAGGAACCGTGAGCTGTTGCGTGGTCAAGTCCTATGGCAAGAAGCACGTGGGAGGGGTCAAGGGAACCCGATGTGCAGGCAGAGCCGGAGGACGCCGCAATGCCGTAGCAGTCAAGCCACAGAAGCATACCTTCGCCTTCAATATATTCAAAGGAGAAGTTTACGTTGTTGGGGAGTCTTTCTGTTCTGTGTCCGTTAAGACGGCAGTAGGGGATTCTTTCCTCAATATTCTTTATTATATAATCTCTCATTTCGCAAAGCTTAGCTGTCTTTTCACCAAGGGAATCGGTAGCAAGCTTAAGAGCAGTTGCCAAACCTATAATGCCGGGAAGGTTTTCGGTTCCGGCTCTTTTGTTTCTTTCCTGAGCACCGCCTTCAATGAGGTTTTCTATAAGAGTGCCTTTTTTGATATAAAGTGCGCCTACGCCCTTGGGGCCGTTGAACTTGTGGGCGGATATGGAGAGCATATCCACTCCAAGATCCTTTACGTCAATGGCTAAAGCACCTGCCGCCTGAACTGCATCGGTGTGCATAAGTATGCCTTTTTCCTTTGCAATAGCGGCAATCTCCTTAATTGGCTGTATTGTGCCTATTTCGTTGTTGGCGTACATTATTGTTATAAGGACGGTTGTGTCCTTTATGGCATTTTTTACATCTTCGGGATTTACTCTGCCGTACTCGTCAACAGGCAGATAAGTAACTTCAAAGCCGTCCTTTTCCAAAGCCTTGCAGGTGTGCAGAACTGCGTGATGTTCTATGGCACTTGTAATAATGTGGTTGCCCTTGGCTCTTTTCTTCCTTGCGGCACCCTTTATAGCCCAGTTGTCGGACTCGGAGCCGGAGGCGGTAAAGTATATTTCGCTTGCATCTGCACCCAGACACTTAGCGGTTACTTCTCTTGCTTCATCAAGAGCTGCTTTGCATTTCTGACCAAGGCTGTATACTGTAGATGCGTTGCCGTAGTTTTCTGTAAAGTAGGGGAGCATTTCCTTTAAAACCTCGTCCTTTACAAAGGTTGTTGCGGCGTGGTCAAGATATATAAATTTGTCCATGGTTATTCCTTCTTTCAAAATGTATAATTTAAATGTTGTATCCTTCGTCGTCTATAAGGTCGTCGGATTTTGATGCATTAACCGCCAGAGTGTCGCACCTTTCGTTTTCCTCGTGACCGTCGTGACCTTTAACCCACACAAAGCTTACTTCGTGCCTGTCAAGCTGAGCTAAAAGCCTTGTGAGCAGGTCAATGTTTTTTGCCTTTTCCTTGCCGGAGCGTTTCCAGCCGTTTGCCTGCCACTTTTTAATCCAACCCAGGTTAACCGAGTCCACAAGGTATTTGGAATCGCTGTAAAGGGTAACCTTGCAGGGCTCTTTAAGCATTTCCAAAGCGGTAATTGCCGCCAGAAGCTCCATGCGGTTGTTGGTGGTATTTTTGTAACCCTGAGATATCTCGCGGATATTGGTTCCGTATTTAAGTATGGCACCGTAGCCACCCTTGCCGGGATTGCCGCTGCAGGCGCCGTCGGTAAATATTTCTACAGATTTCATAATAATCCCATTTCTCCGTCAAGGTCATCTTGTTTGGCATCGGCTTTTTGTATCATATACTTGTCAATTGAGGGATATACCGCAAATACCACGATAAATCCGAACAGCGCATACCATACAAAGAATGTAAGGAGGAACGCTATAAAGGGTATGGGTATGAGAAGTATAAGTACAAATATTGCAATACATACAACGCTTATAAAGAGATTAAGAGGAAGCTTTGCAATTGCAAAAATAAGAGCATTTTTGTAAATATCCTTCATCTTAAGGTCAAAGGTTACTGCCATGGTGTTTACGTAGAAGCCCATCCATGTAAATATCACGGTGAAGAGTATCATCATATATTTAAGGGCAAATGACATAGTACCTAACTTCATAAGGTCGGCGTTGTATACGTTAAAGGCAAATATAAATACAAAGTAGGCAACTAAGGTTACAATACCGTTTTTAACACCGTGCCAATAGTTTGCCCCGGTGTGCTTAATAAAGTCGTGCCATATCCATGCGTGCTGCCTTCTCTGTATGTTGCGGAGTATATATGTAAAACCCATGGTGGCAGGGAAGGAAGTGAATACGGACAAAATTAACAGCAAAGAACCAAAAATATCAATTTGGTTGTTTCTGAAATTGACTATAAAAGGAGAAGTAATGTCCATATTAATCTCAAATGTCAGATATAGTCCAACCATCAGCGGAAGCATTGCAACAGAGTAGAGTATATTTGCAAGTACAAGCTTGGACGCCTGATTCCATATTATTTCAAAAAATTCCCATATACGGCGTTTGGAAGGGCCGTCTTTGTCTACACCTCTGCCGGGTTTGTCGTAATTTTTAGAAAAAAATCCCATTTGTGTATTCCTTTCCGAAGATGCTTCTTCAAAATGTAAATCTTTGCATTCATATTCTATTATAACACAAAATTTCAAAAAATCAATTTAAATCAGTAAAAATGTTTAAGGTTTACAATAAATTAATAAAAGGGAAGAGCTTTTATATAAAATTTGTTTGACAGAGCATAAGGAGCTATTATATAATTAAAAAAATTTATGATATACTTTTCATTAATTATTACGAAAGGTTGTGTACCATGAATACAGCTATAGTTACCGGAGCATCCGGCGATATAGGCAAGGCTATCTGCAAAAGCCTTCTTAAGGAAGGGTATAATGTTGTTGCCTGCTTTTTAAATAACGAAGCTTCCGCAATGGAGCTTGTGTCTGAGTACGGCGAGGGCAGAGTTTGTGCCGTAAAGGCAGACATCGGACTTTACGATGATGTAAAAAGAATATTTGAAGAAGCAACCAAAGCTTTCGGAAGTATAGATGTTTTGGTAAATAATGCCGCCATATCCCTTCACGGTCTTGTGCAGGATGCCACGGAGGAAGAACTTAACAAAATAGTGGATATCAACATAAAAGGAACCTTCCTTATGTGCAGGGAAGCAGTAAAATATATGATACAATGCCACAAGGGCTCCATAGTAAATATTTCCTCCATGTGGGGCGAGGTCGGTGCTTCCTGTGAGGTTATGTATTCCATGACAAAATCCGCCACAATCGGTCTTACCAAAGCCCTTGCCAAGGAAGTCGGTCCTTCGGGAATACGTGTAAACTGCATTTCTCCCGGTCTTATAGACACCAAAATGAACAGCTGTTATACCAAAGATGACCTTGATGCCATATGTGAGGAAACACCCCTTATGCGTATTGGTACACCCGGTGATGTGGCAGATGCCGTTTGCTTTCTTTCCGGTGAAAAGGCATCCTTTATCACAGGACAGATTCTTGGCGTAAACGGCGGTTTTGTAATTTAATTTTACCCGATTATCACTTTGTTATCACATTTGTGGTTTACAATGTAGATAACTTTAAATAGGTGATTGTAAAAGTACCGCAAAAACAGAATGACAAAAGCAATCCCGTTCA
>CAYXPV010000187.1:0-4433 GCA_964467285.1 uncultured Oscillospiraceae bacterium | reverse complement strand
GTTTGACCGCTTGCGGTCAACATCATAAAAGACGGACATAAAATGATGTTACACCTTCACCCAAGTAAATGTTGACACTAAATTGTTTTTAAGATATAATATATTTGAAGAGATAAAAATTCCTTCGGCAATAATTTCATAACTTCACCAAAAGAAAGGAAAAGTAAAATGAAGAAAATTTTTAGTTGTGTATTGATAATTTGTATGCTTTTGTGCTTATCGGCTGAAGCATTTGCCGCAACACCAAGGGTGCTTGTAGGCGGAGAAAAGTTAAAATCCGATGTTGTTCCCATGGTTCAGGACGGAAGAATACTCCTTCCTGTTCGTGCCGTGTTTGAATCAATCGGTGCATCGGTTAATTATATTGAAGCTGAGCAAAAGGTTGTTGCCAAAAAGAAGGATACAACCGTTGAGCTTACAGTTGGAAGCAATGTTATGATGGTTAACGGCGAGAAGAAGGAAATGGATGTTGCGGTTGTTGCAAAAGATAACCGTACCTTTGTTCCTTTAAGAGCCTGCGCGGAAGCCTTTAATGTGCCTGTTGAATGGGTTGAAAAAACCAACACCGCAAATGTTAAGATTCCCGTAAGTCTCATTGCGGAAAGCTACGGACCCGGTGTGGTAGGCTCGGGAAGCACAACCACCTATAAGTATGACGACAGAGGAAATCTCATTGAAGAGAACTATAATGGTTCTATTACCAAATATCAATATGATGAATTCGACAACATAATTCATGTTGAAACACGCTACGGCACATCGGAGCGTATATATACATTCAATGAAAACGGAGATATAGCCACCCGCGAAATTCATTCAAGCATGGAAGGCGCTCCCATCATAAAAACAACCTTCACATATGATGACAAGCGAAATTTGGTACAGCTTCACGGTTCCGAATCGGGAATAACGAACTATACATATGATGAAAGAGGCAACAACTTAATTACGGAAACCCGAACATCCAAAACCATATACGAGTATGACGACAGAAACAATTGCACTCTCAGCTACGGTTCGGAAAAGGCGTGGTTCAGATATGTCTATGATGACTACAATAATATGATTTTTGGTGAATTCAATGAGTGGAATCACAATTTCCCCAATCGTAAATGTACTTACGACAAGGAAAATTCCGTTTTGTATGTTGAAGACAGCGGCGTCACAGCCCAATGGAATCTTAAGTATGACAGCAACAACAAGCTCACTTACAGGTCGGATGGTAACGGAAACTATGTGAAGTATGAGTATGACGAAAACGGAAATCTTATATACAAGGAAGACAACAAGGGAAGAGGTGGAGCCAAGACCTGGGAAAAATATGTTGTTATAGTTAAATAATCTGGCTTAAAAAGGTCACCCGTGTCTTGGGACAAGGGTGACCTATTGTTTTGCCTTTTTTATATTTTATATGCCTTCTCGGTAGGAAGTGACACAATTATTCCGTTGGCATCGGTTGTAATGCCGAACTGTTTGTTTACGTCCTCCATAATCTGTGCGCTTGTGGCATTTGGTGCAAGTATAAGGAGTATTTCACGTTCACCGTCAATGTCGGTTTTGCCGATGTTTGCAAACTGTTCCACGTTGCCGAGTCTGCCTTTGATTATGGTTCCGCCGGTAGCACCTGCTTTTCTGGCAACCTGCATCACATCGTCGGAATAGCCGTCATTTACTGAAATAAATATTAAGTTGTTGTGGTGTTCGTTTTTCATAGAACCGGTTCCTTTTTCTAAATTTTTTTCATTATTAAAGCTTAAGATTTCGGTGAGTATTCTGTTTGCGGCGTTGGTCTTAAGTATTATCATAAGTCCGCCGAATTTACTGTGACTTTCAAAGTTTGTGCCGAAGTTTGCCATCATATCCTTGACGGTTTCCTCCGTTCCAAGACTTATTATTATGTCCTTATCCTTGGTACCCAGACCGAATATATCCATCATTTCCGTAGGAGCAGTACCCAGCCCAACGCATTGAAAGTTAACTTTGATGTTAAGCTCCTGGAGTCTGTTGATGAGTCTTTTACCCTTGTCACGTTCTACAATGGATAAAAGAGCCATAGGTCGCTTACTCATCTGCATCGTCCTCCTCATCAAAATAAATTATATCGTCCGTGAGCATACTGATTTCGGTATGGAGCTTTCTTATCATGTGGATTCGTTTCCTTCTTTCGTACAATCCAAGAATCTGAATGGTTATAAGGGGCGCCATGGCAATAAGTGCAACTATACCGAATGCATCTGTCATTACGTTTCCGCCTATAGCCTCGCAGGCACCAACTGCAAAGGGAAGCATAAATGTAGATGTCATAGGACCGCTGGCAACGCCACCGGAGTCAAAGGCTATACCGGTATAAATCGCGGGTACAAAAAAGCTGATTATAAGAGATACCGAATATCCAAATATAAGGAAGGGGAGGATTGGTATTCCGGTAAGAACTCTCAGCATTGCAATACCTACCGATGCAGATACACCTATGGATAAGGATATACCCACCGACCTTTGAGAAATAGCACCGTTTGTTATTTCGCTAACCTGTCTTTTCAGCGAATGTACTGCAGGCTCCGCAGATACGACGAAGTAACCCATAAGCATACCTATCGGTACAAGCATGGTACTGAAAGAACTGGATGAAATTTTGGCACCGATAATTCTTCCTGCAGGCATAAAGCCTACGTTGGCACCGGTTAAAAACAGTACCAGTCCAAGGTATGTGTACAAAAATCCCACGGACATTTTAAGTACGTTATGTATATGGAATCTTTTGGTAATAAGCTGATAAATTATAAAGAGTACAACAATAGGTACAAAGGCTATAAGTATTTCTTCGGCGTATACGGGAAGCGCTTTTGTAAACTGTCTGAAGGCATCTATTGTGGTTACAACCGGTGTCGGCTCATAAACCGAGGTTGTGGGCTTGGGGTTGTAGAATATGCTGAGTAACAGCACCGAAGCGATAGGTCCTATACTGCACAGGGCAACAAGACCGAAGCTGTGTTCACCGTTTTGGCGACCTTTTTTGTTGGCGGCAAGACCTGCACCCAAAGCCATTATGAACGGAACTGTAATAGGGCCTGTGGTAACACCGCCGGAGTCAAAAGCTGTGGGTATAAATTCATTTGGAGCAAAGAAAGTCATACCGATAACGAATAGATAAAATACAATAAGCAAGGTTCTTAAGGAAAGTTCTTTTTTGTTTCGTATAAGTGATATACTAAGGAATATTCCTACGCCCACACCTACACAGCAAATCAGAAGAAGATTTGGTATTGTGGGTACCTGCTCGGCAAGAACCTGCAAATCAGGCTCGGAAACGGTAATAAAAAATCCCAGAATAAAGCAAATTATCAGCGGAATAATTAAAAACTTAAGCTTGCTTAAGGATTTACCGATACCGTCGCCCAAGGGTTCCATAGACATGGTTGAACCCACGGTAAAGAAGCTCATACCCAGTATCAGCAGAACTGTTCCGAATATAAACATAACAAGTACTCCGGGGTCAATGGGAACTATGGTTATGGAGAGTACAAGAACTATTAATGCTATGGGGAGAACAGAAGTTACTGCTTCCTTAAAGGACGATAAAATGTGCGACATTATGTAAAACTCCTAATAAATTTCATAAAAAAGCCATATTACACAAATATAACTATTATATAAAACATTTTAACACATTCCCCGTGAAAAAGCAACCTTGAAAGTGTTAATAAATAGTAACAAAATTAAACATTTTAAAAAAATTTGATTTTATTGTCAAAATATGTTATAATCAGGTTTATATTGAATATGCCGATATTAATTTGAAAGAGAGGTTTTTTACAAATGAAAATAGCACTTATAGCTCATGACAAAAAGAAAAACGAATTAATTGAAATTGCCAAGAAGTATAAGGATGTGTTAGCGGAACACGAGCTCTGTGCAACCGGCACAACCGGAACCATGATAATGGGTGAAACTAAGTTGGATATACATAGATACAAAAGTGGTCCTCAGGGCGGTGACCAGCAGATTGGTGCAATGCTTGCAAACGGTGAGCTTGACCTCATTATATTTTTGCGAGATCCTCTCACGGCACAGCCTCACGAACCGGATGTGTCTGCATTATTAAGGCTTTGCGATGTGCAGAAAATTCCCCTTGCAACCAATGCAAGCAGTGCCAAAATAATGCTCGAGTCCCTTAAAAATAGAGTGTTTTTTGAATCATTAAGCAAAGAAGAATAAAACAAAAACCCGTTGGCTCTTTTGAACCAACGGGTAATTTTTTTGTATTTGGAAGCGAAAAATTAATACATTCCCATTCCGCCGCCCATGCCGCCTTGGGGCATTGCTGCAGCTGCATTGGGGTCTTCCTTGTCTGCTACAATGCTTTCGGTTGTAAGAACCATACTTGCAACGCTGGCAGCATTCTGGAGAGCGCTTCTTGTAACCTTAGCAGGGTC
>CAYXPV010000186.1:0-4473 GCA_964467285.1 uncultured Oscillospiraceae bacterium | reverse complement strand
TCCGAGAGTAATGCAACCGGTAGGCTGAATACCCGAAAATATAGTTTTTTTATTTTCCATTTCAAGTTACCTCGTATTATTTGTTAAGTTCTTCTTTAAGAAGGTCACCCAAAATCTTAACACCCTTTACTATATCATCATTAGATGCGGTAGAGAAATTGAGTCTGAATGCATTACAGGGAGCTTCCAGGTCTACCATACAGGTGCTTCCGGGAACAAATGCTACCTTTCTTTCTACAGCTTTTTCAAATATAGGCTTAGCATTTACGCCTTCGGGAAGAGTACACCACAGGAAGATACCGCCATCGGGTTTGGTGTACTTAACACATTCCGGGAAATACTTTTCTATAGATGAAAGCATTATGTCGCACTTTTCGCCATGAAGCTTGCAACTTTCGGCGATGTGTGCCTCAAAGTCATATTTGGTGATATATTCTGCCACCATCATCTGCATCATAAGGGTTGTATGAACATCGTTAACCTGCTTTACAACAACAATTCTGTCCATAATATCTTTATGACAGCACACAAATCCTACACGAATACCGGGTGTAAGTGTCTTGGAGAAGGAACCTACATAGATTACTCTGCCGTTATCGTCCATGGACTTAATGGGAGCCACAGGTTCCCCTCTGAAACGGAGTTCGCCATAGGGATTGTCCTCTATGATATAGCAATCGTACTTCTCTGCAAGTTCAAGAAGCTTCTTTCTCTTTTCCAAAGACAGGGTAACACCCATAGGATTCTGGAACGTGGGAATCGTATATATGAGCTTGATATTTTCGGTCTTTAAAATTTCTTCAACCTTATCTACATCTATTCCGTCATCGGACATAGGTACTCCGAAAAGCTTTGCATTGTAGGAACGGAAAGCATTTAGCGCACCTATAAAGCTGGGTTCTTCTACAATAATTCCCTCACCGTCATTAACCAAAGATTTACAGGTAAGGTCTATTGCCTGCTGAGCGCCGGTAGTAATAACCACCTGGTCAAAATCGTGAGGTATGCCGTCTTTCTTAAGACGCTCGGTAACTATTTCTATAAGGGGAGCATAACCCTCGGTAACACCATACACAAGAGCACTCTTGCCTTTAGTTTCCAGAATTTCAGAAAGAAGCTTGTTGATTTCCTCGGTGGGGAAAAGTTCGGGAGAGGGAATACCTCCCGCAAAGCTTATAACATCAGCAGCACCTAACATCTTGAAAATTTCTCTGATAGCAGATGCTTTGAGGCTTGTAACTCTTGATGCAAGTGAATTTTGAATATCCATTTAATCATATCCTTTCAAACGTATACAACATTTCAATGTAAATTATACTACAAATGGTCTTTTGTGTCAATAAATCCGAGGTTGCGAAAGTAAATTTTGTGTGAATATTTTAAGTGAAATTTAGCTCAAAATGTTGAAAAGTTATAAATAATGTGTTAATATATAACCAGATATATTTAACTTACAGTTACATAGGAGGAAATGATTGTGTCAACAGAAAGAAAACCGATTTACGGTAAGCTTACCGTCATCTGCATGAAAGGTTGCGAGGAACTCGCAGACAAAATCGATTTTTACTTAAAAAGATTCCGTACCGAATTTGAAGAAGAGGAAACTTACATTGCAAAAATCAAGTGCCCAAGATTCGGTTCCGGTGAAGCAAAATGCGTACTCAATGAATCCGTAAGAGGTAATGACGTATACATTATCTGTGACGTATTTAACCATGGCGTTACATACAAGATGTACGGCGTAGAAAACCATATGAGCCCCGACGACCATTATCAGGATTTAAAGAGAATTATTGCTGCCATAAGCGGTAAGGCAAGAAGAATTACTGTTGTTATGCCTATGCTCTACGAAGGCAGACAGCACAGAAGAACTGCAAGAGAATCTCTTGACTGTGCACTGGCACTTCAGGAACTAGTAAAAATGGGTGTTTCCAACATCATCACCTTTGATGCTCACGATGCAAGAGTACAGAACGCAATTCCCATTTCCGGTTTTGACGATGTACAGACTACCTATCAGATGGTTAAAGCCCTTACAAGAGCTGTTCCCGATATAAAGTACGATAAAGATTCCACCATCGTTATTTCCCCCGATGAAGGCGGTATGCACAGATGTATGTACTACTCCTCCGTACTGGGACTTGACCTCGGTATGTACTATAAGAGAAGAAACTACTCTGTTATAGTAAACGGCAAGAACCCCATCGAAGCTCACGAATATCTCGGAAGAAGCGTAGAAGGCAAGGACGTTATGATAGTTGACGATATGATTTCCTCCGGTGAATCCGTACTTGACATAGGCAGAAAGCTCAAGGCACAGGGTGCAAGAAGAATATTTATCTTTACTGCATTCGGTCTTTTCTGCAATGGTCTTGAAGCTTTTGATGAAGCATACAAGAAGGGCGAAATTACAAAGGTATTTACCACAAACCTTGTATACCGTATGCCCGAACTTAAAACTCGCGAATGGTACTGCGAAGTTGATATGTCTAAATACATTTCCATCCTTATAGATACACTTAACCACGACGAAACCATAAGCCAGCTTCTTGCTCCTGTTACAAGAATCAAGACTCTTATGGAAAAGCACATAGCGGAACTTGACAATCAGGTATCCATGTTTGAAGAAAACAAATAAACTTCAAAAGATAAATAATGAAAAGCTCATTATCGTTCACACGCCGATAATGAGCTTTGTTTTTTACAATTTATTCTCTATAGTTTATATTCTTCCGTGCGTGGCAAAGAATCTTTATTATACAGAAGATTCTTCGACTTCGCCTACGGCTCCGCTCAGAATGACATTGGCACAAGCAGGCGTTATACTCTTTCCGATGTTGCAAGAGCAATAAATCTTTCACCCTTGTCATTTACCGCACAATAGTAGTGATACACCACACCGTTGTGCTTTGCAACCCAGCTTTTGTGTGCATACACATTTTCCCATTCATACTCACTCTTTATGAGTGGTTCTCCATCCCACAAAGTCCAGTCTGTAAGGTTTTGGGAGCAGGCAAAATTATTGTATGCACCTACACCTTCGGTAAAGCGAAAGTAGAACATTACATACACATCACCGATTTTCACTACCTGAGCATCACCGGATATGCGATGATTTTCAAACATTTCAGTTTCGTCTATTATGGGACCACCGCCATATCTTTCCCAGTTTTCGCCGTCGTCGGACACGGCAAGATATATTCTTTCCTTATGATTAAATCCTTTGGCATTATAGAAATTTACATACCTGTGTCCGGTGTGCATTTCCTTATCTTCAAACATATAGCTTTTGTATAAGGTGAGCTTTTCGCCCTCGTGAGCATCGGCATCCGAAGGTGAAAGTACCGGGCTTTCCAATTTTGTAAATTTACCTATAGGAGAAACGGAAAAAGAAAGCCCCATTTTAAGAGGGTCCGTTTCATAACCGTTAAGATTTCCGCCCATATATGACATGTAATACCTTCCGTTTACCTTCTGATGTTCATAGGAACCTCCAAAATCAATATCAGGGAAGGTAACATAACCTGCAAGTTGCTTGCTGTCCCAACTGTCAACTTCGTTTCTTTCCAGAATCTTCCCCTCATATTCCCAGTGTATGAGGTCATCGGACGAAGCATAGTGAGTTTCATAGCCGGAGCTGTCCACATTTTTACTTATCATAATATAATACATATACCACTTATTTTTATATTTGAATACTGCAGGGCAATCCGTCAGAAAATCGTCACTTTTTATAATTGCACCATATTTATAGGGTGTTTTTACAATATCATAGATTTCCTGCATTTTTTGTGGTGATACCATAGTAATTTCCTCCGAAATCAATTAAACCGCAGGCATAGCTATACCTGCGGTTTAAACTGTTATCTCTTCAAAAGAACTTCTTCGTATTTTTTAACTTCTGTAAGGTAATCGGCATCTATACCTTCACGGCTTAAATATTCTGCCCATACATCACCTAAGGGAGCTGTCTTAAGGTCTTCCTGAAGAACCATAAGAGCTGTCATATCGTTTGTCTCCTGAAGCTCTTTAAGCTTATCATTGGGCTGAAGGAGTGCAAAGAGAAGTGCCTTGTGCACATTGCGGATACCGGTAACCCAAGCGGAAATACGATTGATGGATGCATCGAAGTAGTCGGTAGCAATAAACACTCTGTCTAACGCATCGTTACGAACGATTTCCCTTGCAATTTCCTTTGTTTCGTCATCAAAGAGAACCACGTGGTCGGAGTCCCATCTCATAGGTCTGGTAACGTGAAGAGCTATCTTCTCGTTAAAGAGAAGAAGTGAAGAAATCTTGTCGGAAACCATTTCTGTAGGATGATAGTGACCGTTATCCATAAGGGGTGTAATGCCCTTGTAGTCTGCATAGCTTAATGCAAACTCCGCAGAACCTACGGTGTATGCTTCAAGGCCTATACCGAACACCTTGGATTCAAGTGTAACATATACCTTGCTCTTATCATACGTGGTG
>CAYXPV010000185.1:0-4476 GCA_964467285.1 uncultured Oscillospiraceae bacterium | reverse complement strand
GATGCCCTTTTCTTCGAGAATCTTGATGAGGGATGCTTCGGTATAACGTGCGGGGGGCTGTGTAAAGTGCTGTTCGCTTTCTATCTTTTCACATTTTGGAGTGTCGCCCTCGCTAAGTTCGGGAAGCTTTCCTTCCTTCTTTTCGTCCGTATCGTTACTTTCTGTGTAAAGAAGAGTAAAACCGGCAAATTTAACTGTGGAGCCTGTAGCGTGGAAGGTATATCCGTTTACTTCAAGCTCAGCGGACACTGTATCGAAAATTGCATCTGTCATCTGACTTGCAATGAAGCGGTCCCAGATGATTTTGTATATTTTGTACTGGTCGGGTGTGAGAGAAGATTTAACATTATCCGGAGTAAGGTCAGGATATGTGGGACGAATTGCTTCGTGGGCATCCTGAGCATTCTTTTTTGTTTTATAAATCTTCGCTTTGGAGGGCAGGTAATCCTTGCCGTAGGTTTGTTCTATATATGTTCTTGCTTCTGCAACAGCATCGTCTGAAACTCGTAATGAGTCGGTTCTCATATATGTGATAAGACCGATGAGACCTTTGCCCTTAATGTTAACACCTTCATAAAGCTGCTGAGCCGCCTGCATGGTTCTCTGTGATGTAAAGGAGAGTTTTCTGCCGGCTTCCTGCTGAAGTGTGGAAGTAATAAAGGGAGGAGCACTTGTCTTTTTCTTATTTGCTTTTTTAACAGAAGTAACTTTAAATTCTCTGCCTTCTGCTTCGTTTAATATCTTTTCGGCGGTTTTGCCGTCGGGAATATCTATTTTTCTGGTGCCTTTACCGTAGAAAGATGCTGTAAATTTCTTTTTGCCGGAAAGGAGATTAGCGTCAATTGTCCAGTATTCTTTGGATTCAAATGCATTAATTTCCTTTTCTCTGTCGCAGATAAGTTTTGTAGCTACAGACTGTACTCTGCCTGCACTTAAGCCTTTACGGACTTTTCTCCACAGGAGGGGGCTTATCTGATAACCGACTATTCTGTCAAGAGCTCTTCTTGCCTGCTGGGCATCTACCAGGGATTCATTGATTTTTCTGGGTTCTTTCATACCTGCAGTTACCGCTTTTTTTGTGATTTCGTTAAATGTAACACGGCACTTGGAGTTCATATCTATATCAAGAAGATTTGCCAGATGCCAGCTTATTGCTTCACCTTCGCGGTCAGGGTCAGTTGCAAGATAAACTTTTGTGGCTGTTTTTGCTTCACGCTTAAGGCTTTTCACAAGGTCACCCTTACCTCTTATTGTGATGTATCTGGGTTCAAAATCCCCTTCCAAGTCTATGCCTATCTGGCTTTTGGGAAGGTCTATAATATGCCCCATACTTGCCACAACACTGTATCCGCTGCCAAGATACTTTTTAATTGTAGTTGCCTTGGAGGGAGACTCCACGATTACTAATTTCTTTTTCATTACTTACTCCATTTCTATATCATTCGAATCAATTATTTACTAATTTATATACTTTTTGCTCTGGTGTAAAATCCGCCGGGGAGCTTTATAACCTTTCCCGTAAGTTCCATCATAAGCAAAGAAGAGTTAAGAGTACCTATATCCAGGCCTGTAAGTTGACAGAGAGTATCTGTATGCAGATTTTCTTCTCCGAGAGCGTTTAATATTTTTTCTTCGGGAGAGCCGGCTTCCACATGGGTTTCCTCAAAATCTGAAACACCTTTTATTGCAGGTTTTGAAAGAAGATGGGGGTAGTCGAATCTGTAGTAGGAAAGTATGTCCTCTGCGCATGTTACAAAGTGAGCCCCGTCTTTTAAGAGATAGTTTGTTCCTTTGGAATATGTGGAATTTATGTTTCCGGGAACGGCAAATACATCTCTGTCCTGCTCGGCGGCATTTTTGGCGGTAATAAGAGAACCACTCTTAAAGTCAGCCTCAACCACAAGTGTACCCTGACATATACCGGATATAATGCGGTTTCTTTCCGGGAAATGATATTTTTCGGGATGAGTTCCCAAGGGGTATTCGCTAAGTACCATACCGTTTTGTATTATACTGTCCATAAGTTTTGAATTGGACAGGGGATAGCATATATCTATGCCGCAGCCTATAACCGCCACCGTGGGAGAACCACCTTTTATGGCACCTTCGTGGGATTTGGCGTCAATTCCCATAGCCATACCGCTTACAATCGTAACTCCCATAGAAGAAAGTTCCTTTGCAAGAGAGTGGGCACATTCCTTGCCGTAGTAAGTGGCTTTGCGTGTACCTACCATAGCAATGCACAGGCACTCATTAAGGTCAACCGGCTGACCGCGGTAGTACAGTACGGTAGGAGGTGAAGAAATATTTTTGAGAATCTGAGGATACCGGGGAGAGTCAATGGTAATTATTCCTCCGCCCAGGTTAAAGAGTTTTTCTTCGTCAGCTTTGCAGGAGTCAACATCCTTTTTGGTAAGGAGGTTTAACTCGTCCTCCCTCAGAATATCCAGCTCGGTATAGTCCGAAAGATTTGCTTTATATATATTTTCTATATTACCAAAATGCTCCAAAAGCTTAAGCTGTTTGCCACGGGTAAGACATACCTGCTGATTGAGCCAAAGCCATAATGGTGCGCTATTCAAAACTATCATCTCCAAAAGTCTTTTACAAATACATTACTATAAAGATTTCGATTTGTAAAGAGTTTTTTTCAAAAAGTTTGTATATAATGAAAGAAAAGGGTACCAAAAAACTCCAAAAAATACCTTTTTACATCCCAAAAAAATTGAAATTGTTTATGAAAAATTAGGCAAAAAAGCAAGACAGTTTAAGAACCATTTGTGTATATTGCACAGAAAAACACCAAAAATTTTGTCATCTATTAAAGCAAGATAAAAAAGGAAAAAATAGTGTGAATATCGAAATAAACATTATAGGGTTTTGTACCCGAAAGCTAAGCGCAGAGAAATTTGCGAAAACTTTATTACTTAAAAGCCTTTTTCGTAAGGCTTTGCCCCAATATAAGGAGGATGAGACAAATGATCAGTACAGAAAAAATCAGAAACGTGTGTGTGCTTGCACACTCCAATGCCGGTAAAACCTCACTTTGTGAAGCTATGCTTCATAAGGCAGGTCTTATAGACCGTATCGGAACAACAGCAGACGGAAACACAGTGTCCGACTTTGACCCTGAAGAAATCAAGAGAAAGATTTCCGTAAATGCTTCTGTTATTCCCATAGAGTGGAACGATGCAAAGATTAACTTTATTGACACACCCGGTACTTCCGATTTCGTAGGTGAACAGCTTGAAGGCTCATCCGTTTGCGGTACGGCACTTATTGTTGTAAGCGGTAAATCCGGCGTAAGCGCAGGTACCGAAAGAGCCTGGAACATAGCTGCAAAGAAGTCCAAGATTGTATTTGTAAACAAGCTCGATGATATAAAGGCAGACTATGCCAAGGTTGTAGAGCAGCTCGACGATGCATTCGGTAAGAGCATAGCTCCCTTTACCTTCCCCATTAAAGAGGGTGACCAGCTCACAGGATTTGTAGATGTTATCAAGATGCGTGCAAAGATGTTCTCTCCCGACGGTGATACTCATAAGTATGAAGAGATTCCCGATGCATACAAGGATATTGCACAGAGAAGCCGCGACCTTCTTTTAGAAGCTGTTGCAGAGGTAAGCGAAGAATTTATGGAAAAATACTTCGGTGGCGAAGAATTTACCGAAGATGAAATAAAGTCTGCACTTAAGGTAGGTATTAAAGACGGTACGGTTGTTCCCGTAATTTGCGGAAGTGTTACTGCAAAGATTGGTATTACACATCTTCTCAACACAATTGCAGACTATATGCCCGCTCCCAATGAGTTCTCCTACATAGAAGGCGAAAACAAGGAGACAGGCGAAATAGAAGAAATTATTTGTGACAGTTCAAAATCTACAGTTATTCACGTATTCAAGACAGTAGTAGATAACTATGTGGGCAAGCTTTCTTACTTTAAGGTTCTTTCCGGTACATTAAAGCCCGATACACTTCTTGTAAATCCTGCAAAGGGTAAGGAAGAAAAGGTTTCCAAGATATATGTGGTAAGAGGTAAGAAACAGACTGAAGTTGCTCAGCTTAATGCAGGCGACATCGGTGCTACAGCAAAGCTTGCCATTACAGAAACAGGCGATACACTTTGTGATCCTTCCTTCCCCGTGGCAATTGGTGCTATCAGCTTCCCCAAGCCCGTACTTTCCATGGCAATTGAACCCAAGGCAAAGGGCGATGAAGAAAAGATAAGCGCAGGTCTTAACAAACTTGCCAGCGAAGACAGAACATTCTCTCTTGTTCGTAACCACGAAACACACGAGTCCATTATCTCCGGTGTCGGCGAGCAGCACATTAACGTTATCTGCTCCAAGCTGGAAGGTAAGTTTGGCGTTTCCGTTAACTTAAAGGAACCCAAGACACCTTACAGAGAAGCTATCAAGTCTAAGGTTAAGGTAGAAGGCAAGCATAAGAAACAGTCCGGCGGACACGGTCAGTACG
>CAYXPV010000184.1:0-4476 GCA_964467285.1 uncultured Oscillospiraceae bacterium | reverse complement strand
GAAATCTTTAAAAGTATGTGCCTTTCCGGACTTAACGTGGCACGACTTAACTTTTCTCACGGCACACACGAGGAACACAAGGAAAAATTTGATATGATTAAAAAGGTTCGTGAAGAACTTGGACTCCCTATTGCCATAATGCTTGACACAAAAGGACCGGAATTCAGAATAAAAACCTTTAAAGGCGACAAAGCAATTATTAAAACCGGCGACAAATTTACCTTTACCACTAATGAAGTAATCGGCGACGAAACCATTGTAAGCGTAACCTACGACGGTCTTGCAAAGGACTTAAAAATCGGCGATACCATTCTCGTAAACAACGGACTTCTTATATTCCGCGTGGACGAGCTTACCGATACCGATGCAATATGCACCATACTTGAAGGCGGAGAAATATCCAACAGAAAGAGCATGAACTTCCCCAACAAGGTTTTAAGACAGGAATACTTAAGCGAACAAGACAAAGCGGACATTCTCTTTGGTATACAGAATGGCGCCGACTTCATAGCGGCTTCCTTTGTTTCCAAAAAAGATGATGTATTAGCCATTCGCAACTTTCTTAACGAAAACGGCGGCGAAAACATAGAGATTATTGCCAAAATCGAAAATCAGGCAGGCATAGACAATATTGAAGAAATATGCGAGTGCTGTGACGGCATCATGATAGGCAGAGGTGACCTGGGTGTGGAAATACCCTTTACAGAAATACCGGCTGTACAAAAATACCTCATAACCAAGTGCAGACTTTTGGGCAAAAGGGTTATTACAGCCACAGAAATGCTCGAATCCATGATTCACAACCCAAGACCTACAAGAGCCGAGATTTCCGACGTTGCAAATGCGGTTTATGACGGTACCAGTGCAGTTATGCTTTCGGGAGAATCTGCCGCAGGTAAGTACCCTGTTGAAACAGTAAAAACCATGTCCGAAATTGTGGAAGAAACCGAAAAACACATTAACTACAATAAACGTTTCAGCGAAACTAATTTCCAGTTCAGAAACGTTGTTGATGCCGTATCTCACACAACCTGCCAAATGGCAATAGACCTCGCTGCAAAAGCAATTGTTGCTTGCTCCGTATCCGGAAAGACCGTAAGAATGGTTTCCCGTTTCAGAGCACCCATGCCTATTATCGGTATGACTGTTGACCAAAAAGGATGGTACAAATTGGCACTTTCCTGGGGTGTAACACCCGTACTTTGTGAGGAATTTACATCTACAGATGTTCTCTTCTACCATTCCAGCCAGGAAACCAAAAGAATCCTTGGACTTGGTGAAGGTGACAGCATAGTTCTCACCGGCGGAAGAACCAACGGAAAATCAGGCAACACAAATATGATTAAAGTTGAAACGTTTTGAGATATTACACAAATGTGAACAATTTTTTTGGAAAATTCATTATTTTTTTATTGTATTTACACAAAGAATATGATACAATAAGCTTAAGAGGAATACATTATGAGAATAATAAATTCAGAATTAATTACCGGAAAAGTTGAAAAGCTCTGCAAGGAAGCTAACTATTTTCTGCCACAGGATGTAAGATGCGCCATTTGCAATGCCATTGATTCTGAGGTATCACCTACCGGTAAAGATGTTCTTTGTAAGATTAAAGATAATTACCTTATTGCCGAAGAAAACAGAATGGCTATATGTCAGGACACCGGTATGGCTGTTTTCTTTGTGGAGATAGGCAACGAAGTCCACGTGGAAGGCGATACTGTAACAGATGCCATAAACAAAGGTGTGGCTTTGGGATATTCCAACGGATATCTGAGAAAGTCAATTGTGCGTGACCCTCTTGACAGAATAAACACAGGCGACAATACCCCGGCTGTTATACACTACAGCTACACATACGGTGACAAAATAACAATTACAATTGCACCCAAAGGCTTCGGAAGTGAAAATATGAGCGCCATACGGATGTTCTCCCCTTCTGCAGGCGTAGAAGGAATCAAGGATTTTGTTCTTGAAACCGTAGACAACGCAGGCAGCAATCCCTGCCCACCCATTGTAGTAGGAATCGGTATAGGCGGTAACTTTGAAAGTTGTGCCACGCTTGCCAAGAAAGCTCTTACCAGAAGTATTGATTCTTCCAATGTAAATCCATTCTATGCCGAACTTGAGCAGGAACTTCTGGACAAAATAAACAAGCTGGGCATCGGCCCCCAGGGATTCGGAGGGAAAAACACAGCTCTCGGAGTAAACATTGAAACTGCTCCAACACATATTGCAGGTATGCCCTGTGCAGTTAATATAAGCTGTCACGTGACACGCCATAAAACTTGCATAATATGATTATACGCCCCATGGCTTATAATATAATCCCAAACAGGAAAGAAGGTATTTGTATGAAGTTAACAATCACAGGAAGAAAAATTGAGGTAACAAACGGTCTCAGAGATTATACCACATCAAAGCTTTCAAAGCTTGATAAGTTCTTCGGTGATGAAGCAACAGGTGATGTTACTTTTGCAGTCCAGAAGGACAATCATATAATCGAAGTAACCATTTACCACAAGGGAATCATCTACAGAGCCGAAGTTTCGGAGCCGGATATGTACGCATCTATCGACAGAGTTGAGGACGTACTGGAAAGACAGATAAGAAAGCAGAAAACCCGCCTCGAAAAACAGCTCAAATTAGGTGCCTTTGATTCATTTGCAGATCTTCCCGACATAGAGGAAGAAGAGGAATTTAAAGTTGTGAAAACCAAGAGATACTCTGCAAAGCCAATGAGCGTGGAAGAGGCTATCCTTCAGATGAATCTTTTGGGACATTCCTTCTACGTATTCAGTAATGCGGATAATATGGAAAAAAATGTTGTTTATAAGAGAAAAGACGGAAACTACGGTCTTATAGAATTAGAATAGCTCATTATATAAAAAATCAGTCGCTTTTACGGCGACTGATTTTTTTGTTTATACTCTTTTAAACTGAAATACAAAAGGCTGTTTCCCGGGGAGTCCTATTATAGCCTCGCCTAAACCAAGATTGCTTATATCCCAATCTTCCACAACATTGGCGTCACGAACTTGTTCAATAATACCTCTGCCTTGGACACTAGACATATAGATTTCTTTTTTTCTGTTTTCTCCATGCAAACTTTGTATATACTCTTTTGATTTATAATCGTTTACACGGAAACAAACCGATGTTAGGAAACCCGACAACAAGCTACGAGCTCTGTTCTCGCCATAGTTTTCAAAAACCTGATCTACATTCTGTATGCCTATCATAAACTTTACACCCAAGCTTCTTCCGAAGTTTACGGCATCATCTACATGCTGAAGATTTGGTATTAAACTGAATTCGTCCGTAATAAAATATACATTACCTTCGCTCTTTTTACGGCACAAAGCTTCCTTAATAGCCAAATCAAATAACAAACTATATATTGGCGACAACATGTTTCCTATTCCTAAGTCATACTCAATGAAAACAAATCTGCCACCCTTCGCACGGACAATATCCCTCATGGAAAGAGTACCTTTTTTCTTAAAGTTGCCCAAAAATATTTCTCTTGACATCTGTTGCAATTCGGAAATAACGCCTTGCGTTTGAGGTGATTTATCATCAAATATGTAACTTACCATTGATTTTAAATCGTCATGCTTTTTCAGCATTTCTCGAATTTCCGAAGTCGGAGAAGAATCCAAGAATCTTCTCAATTCTTCATTGTTGGCATCGAGTTCGGGATTTCTGCTAAAATGCGTAAGTATTGCCGAAAACAAATCCTTTGCAGCATTTGGAAAAAAAGGCTGATTCGTTTTTTCCAGTTTTTGATGAAACAGTGATTTCGAAATTTCTACTATATTTTCTTCCATATGTTCATCATGTTCAATTTCGTTGAAAACATTCCAATAGTTAGGTCCGTTGACACCTGTTGCTGTTTCATCATTGCTTATTACGATATCTCCATATCTGTAAAATCTTTTGTAGAAATCGCCTTTAGTATCAAATATTATCATTATATCGTCTCTTGTCATAGTTTGTCTTAACTGAGCGATAATCTGATTGAATGCATTTGTTTTACCTGTACCTATTCCACCAAGTAACATAATGTGTCTGCTTAATAAAATTTCGTCAATCGGCACATAAATATCACTGTTATTTGCATCTGTACCGATAAAGGCACACCTTGGATTTGTTGTTGGATAATTCACCGGATATCCAAGCATTTGATTACCATCGAAAACTTCAATTTTTTTCATTTTTGCCTCCAAAATTAATAAGTGTAATTGTAATCGTCACTTTCTCCTTCTCCTTCGGAATTATCTTCGTCTTCACCTTCGCCTTTGTCTTCGTCTTCATCTTCATCTTCATCTTCGTCTTCATCTTCATCTTTGTCTTCATCTTCATCTTTGTCTTCATCTTCATCTTTGTCTTCATCTTCATCTTCATTTACGTCTTCGTCTTCATCTTCGTCTTCATCTTCATCTTTGTCTTCATCTTCATCTTTGTCTTCAT
>CAYXPV010000183.1:0-4513 GCA_964467285.1 uncultured Oscillospiraceae bacterium | reverse complement strand
TTCTTCTATTTCTGCATTGTTGTAAGCTTCAATAACTTTACCTTCAATGTACTGTCTGAATTCAAAGTTGATGGGATGAGCAACATCCTTGAAAGTGCCGTCTTTCAATCTCTTGTTCGGCATAGCAATGAAAACCTTGTCTTCGTTTTCGATAACTTTGATGTCATGAACAGCAAAGCAATCATCGAAAGTAACGGAAGCTATAGCTTTCATTTTGCTTTCGGTTTCGAATTTTTTGATTTTGATACTTGTGATATCCATAATAAACTCCCTTTCAAGTTAAATAACTTAACATAATAATAAGAAAAAACAACAAAAATGTCAATACATTCTTCTTTTTGTGCTAAAATTTTATTTAAAGTATACAAGTGGGTTGATTTGTTTTTGTATGTAATCACAAGAGTATTTAATTATAAAAAAACAAAAAATAGATGGTAATTTTACGATTTATGTGTTAAAATAAGTATAAATGCTTAGGAAAGGTAAGATATAGCTATGTCTGATGTGTTAAAAAAACAAATTTTAAGTGGTATTAATGTTTATTATATACCGGATTCAAAATACAAAACCGTTTCCATGACTGCCTTTATGCACAGAAAGCTTTCAAGAAACGAAGCAACCTTCAATGCTCTTTTATCCAAAATACTAAAACGCGGAACCCAAAAGTGCAAAAGTATTTATGAACTCAATATATATGCCGACAGCCTTTACGGTGCTCTTTATGATGTTAATGTTTCCAAAAAGGCATATGTGCAGAGCATTGTGTCCTCTGTGAATTTTCTTTCCGACGATTATACGGAGGAAAGCATAACAAAGGACTGTACCGCACTTATGCTTGATTTGCTCTATAAACCCTGCCACAAAGAAGATTCCTTCGATAAAGAGGTTTTTGAAGTTGAAAAGCAGAATCTTAAAGACGATATAGAAGGCCTTATTAACGATAAGCGTTCATATGCCAATTTCCGTTGTATCGAAGAAATGTGCAAAGGGGAGGAAAATGCAGTTTTTGAATTTGGTTATCTTGAGGACCTGGATAAAATCAACGAGAATAATCTATACAAACACTATTGCGATATAGTGAACAAAAGTCCGCTGGATATTTTTGTGGTAGGAGATACCGATTTCGATAATCTTTGCGGATATGTTGAGGATTATTTTAAGGATTTTGATTTTGAAATACAAGAGATTGTTCCTTCGGATTTGGAGGTAAAGGATACTTTAGAGGTTAAGTATGTTGAAGATGTATTCGATGTGGCGCAGGGTAAGCTTGCAATGGGTTTGCGCACAGGAGTAACCATAGATGATGATAACTACTACGGATTGCTTCTGGGTAACAGTATATTCGGCTCCGGCGCTCACTCAAGACTTTTCAATACCGTCCGTGAGAAGATGAGCCTTTGCTATTATGCATCTTCCATGACCGACAAGTTCAGGGGACTTATGCTTGTAAGCTCGGGAATAGAATTTGAAAATTTTGAAAAAGCTAAAAATGAAATCGAAAAGCAACTGGCATGTATAAAAGCAGGAGATTTTACCGATGAGGAATTTACCGTTTCCAAAAATTATCTTGTAAATAATTACCGTTCCATGAAGGACTGTCCTTCATGGAACGGTAAATAATTACCGTTCCATGAAGGACAGTCCTTATGCCATGAAGGATTATTACAGAGGTCATTGTTTCAGTAAGAACTGCGACTCCATAGATGAAGCCATAGATAAGATTAACGCACTTACAAGAGAAGATGTTACAAAGGCACTTGCCAAGGTTCAGCTTGATACCGTGTATTTTCTTAAAGGAAAGGAGGCATAATATATGAACATCACCAAAATAGAAAACAAGTATCTTAAGGAAACCATGTACGTAGGTGAACACGAAACAGGTCTCGGGATTTTTGTAATCCCCAAAAAAGGCTGTGTCAAAAAGTATGCCACCTTCGCTACGAAATTCGGTTCTGTAAATAACAGTTTCATTCCTTTGGGAGAAAAAGAGAGCATTACCATTCCCGACGGCGTTGCTCATTTTCTTGAACATAAAATGTTTGAACAACCCGACGGAAGTGACGCATTTCAGGCATTTTCCGCTTACGGTGCCAATGCAAATGCTTTTACCTCTTTTAACCACACGGTGTATCTTTTTTCCTGTACGGAAAATTTTGAAGAAAGTTTAAAGCATCTCATATCTTTTGTACAGACTCCCCATTTTACAAAGGAGAATGTGGCAAAGGAGCAGGGCATCATAGGTCAGGAAATACGTATGTACGATGATGACGGGCAGTGGCTTGGTATGTTCAATCTTTTAAAGGCGCTCTACCATGTAAATCCCGTACGTATAGATATTGCAGGAACTGTTGAAAGTATTGCCCGGATAGATGAAGAGGTTCTCTATAAGTGCTACAACACCTATTACAACCCTTCCAATATGGTTGTTTGCGTTGTGGGTGACGTAGTACCCGAGGAGATTTTTGAACTTGTGGATGCTACTGTGGCAAAGGACAGAGCAACAGGCAGAGTACAAAGTGTTTTTGCAGAGGAACCTAAGGAAATATGTCAAAAGTATATTGAGGCAACCTCCAGCGTATCTATTCCTTTGTTTAACATCGGCTTTAAGGATAATTACCTTAAAGAAGGTGATGAGATTTTAAAACGTGAAATCGCTTTGGAAATTATATCAAGAATGTTTTTCGGAAGAAGCAGTAAGCTTTTTACCGAGCTGTATGAAGAAGGGCTTATAAATGAAAGCTTCGGTACAGATAATTCCACAGAAGCAGAATTTGCTTGCGCCGTAATATGCGGTGAGAGCGAAAATCCAACGGAGGTTAAAAACCGCATAATGGCAAAGATAGATGCCGTTCGTTGCGAAGGTATTGATGAAGAAGAATTTGAACGTGTTAAAAAGTCTTTTTTTGGTTCTTACTTAAGAGGTTTCAACAACGTAGAAACCATAGGTAATCTTGTAACACGCTATATCCTTGGCGGAGTAAATATTTTCAGCTTTGAGGAAGTATTTGCCCACATTGATTTGGACTATGTTTACGAAGTGTTCAAGGAGATTTTTACGGAAGAAAATATGGCTATGAGTGTAGTAATGCCGGCTTAGCCTTGTGTATTTACGAAAGGATAAAGTATAATGAATTCATATATTGCTTTTCCCGGTCTTGGGCTCGAGTTTAATGTGAACAATGTGGCTTTTTCAATTTTCGGAAAAGATGTGTACTGGTACGGAATAGTTATTGCTTTTGGATTTGCTCTTGCAGTTTTTGTGGGACTGTATCTTGCAAAAAAATACGGTATGAAGGCAGAAACTATTTTTGATATTGTTATATTTGGCGCTCCGACGGCAATTATATGTGCAAGAGCATATTATGTTATTTTCCGTTGGGAATATTACTCGGCACACCCTGAGGATATAATTAAAATATGGAACGGCGGTATAGCCATATACGGAGCAATAATCGGTGCAGTTGCAGTTGCGGTTATATACTGCCGTGTAAAGAAAGAGAATTTAGGTCTGTTTGTGGATATCGGCGGTATAGGGCTTGCTATAGGTCAGTGTATAGGCAGATGGGGCAATTTTTTCAACCAGGAGGCTTTTGGGGGAAATACCACATTACCATGGGGTATGACCGGAAACAAAATCAAATCTGCTCTGTATTCCCTTAAGGGTGACGGCTTTGATATCAATCCCAAAATGCCTGTTCACCCCACATTCCTTTATGAATCCTTGTGGAATCTTGTGTTTATTGTGCTGGCACTTAAATTTTTCAGCAAACGTAAATTTGATGGGCAGATGTTTCTTTTCTACCTCATATACTATGGAATAGGACGTTTCTGGATAGAGGGCTTAAGGACAGACAGTCTTTATCTGGGAAGCTTCAGAATTTCACAGCTTGTGGCAATCGCTTGTGTTATCTTTGGAAGCTTTGTTATGGTGTACATGCTTCGAAAAAAAGAAAGAAAACTTACGATGCCTGTATAAAAAAGCAAAAAAGGTATTGTGAATTTTAAATTTTTGTGATAGTATAATTATATTAATTTTAATGAGAGGTGAGATTAAATGGACGCCGGAGGTAGTAGCAGTACCGGTTATGTCGGGTATAGTCATAATATTTGTTGTGCATACTCCAAAGGTAAGTCTGTTAGTCGTGCCTGAGGATTGTTTGCATATGCTGATATTGTGATTATACACGGCATTACGGGATATTTATGTCCGTAGTGTCGTTTTGTTTTCCCATATAATTGGTTTGCCCTTACTTCCTTCCTGAATTTGAGATTCGTTTAATTGGGAGGAATTTGATATGAACGAAGAAATGGAATTGCAGGAGTTTCTGCTGGAACTTTTGCACTCTAAACAATTTGTAAGACTTAAAGAAACTTTAAATGACGTTAATCCTGCAGATATTGCTTTGTTTCTTGCTGAGCTTAAGGATGATGAGCTTGTTATAGCATTCCGCATCACCCCTAAGGATTTGGCGGCAGATACCTTTGTAGAAATGGAACCGGAGCAACAGGAAAA
>CAYXPV010000182.1:0-4528 GCA_964467285.1 uncultured Oscillospiraceae bacterium | reverse complement strand
CAAAGTGCCGGATAATACGTACCCATACACATATGGCTCGCCCACGAGCCCATACCGGCAAATCTGTCCAGAACCAACATAAGGTCTGAAACGAAAAACAAAATTGCGGCTGTCGCAATAGTTATATTGGGTATGTTTCTTATTTTCAATGCATTACCGCAGGCTTTGCCGACCATTGCGGATATAATTAATGCATACAGAATACAAATCACTCTATATATCGGAATTTCAAAAGAAAGTGACATCAGGAAAATAACTGCACCCAAAGCAACAACCGAGCTTATAATTAAATCAAGCCCGCGTATTCTTTTAAGGAAGCAAAAGGACACTATAAAACAGATATGCCCTACTGCAAACACAATGGCTCCGTCTATAAAATCAAAAGCAATAATAATATCACCCAACATGGCAAAAATAAGTCCCGTTGCCATACCGATATAAAATTTTAAGTTGCTTTGTTTTTCAAGGACAGCATAAATAAGATTGATTATGCCAAGTAAAGCAAAACCGCTACTGCAGACACATTTCAATGTGAAATCGAATCCGTTAGCCTGATAGAAATAGTTGAGTATCAACACAAAGGAAATTATAAGCCCATTTATACAAATAAGCACTTTACTTTTCATATACATTCTCCAAACGTTTTATACTATTAAAGATAGTTATCATAATTATCTCCAATTTATTATAATTTAACAAAATACTTATTTCTTGTTTAATATTATACCACACATAACACCGTTTTCCAATACCTAAAGTTAATATTTCTTGACTACACACAGCAAAATATAGTACAATATTTATCGGGAGTGACGAGGATTATGAACAATTTTGAAATAGAAATTATAAAGTATATAAATTCCAATTTATCTAATTCCGTTTTAGATGCAGTATTTAGTTTCATATCCTTTTTAGGCAACAAAGGCTGGATGTGGATTGTAATCGTTTTGGTGCTGATATCGTTACCGAAAACACGAAAAGCGGGGGTTTGCAATGCAATTGCACTTATTTTTTGTCTTGTGATAACAAATATATGCATTAAGCCTCTGGCAGACAGACTTCGCCCTTACGAAGTAGATACAACCCTTAAAATAATTGTACCCTACCTTACAGACGGTTCATTCCCGTCGGGGCATACCTGTGCATCCTTTGCATCTGTTTTTGCAATATGCAAATACTATAAAAAGTGGTCCGTACCGCTGTATACATTTGCAACTCTTATGGGCATATCCCGTCTTTACCTTTGTGTGCATTTTCCAACCGACATCATAGCAGGTGCCCTTTTGGGAATTTTGTTTGGGTATGGTGCATATATGATAACCGAAAGGATATGGTTGAAACGAAATCCGATATAATGAACATTTACACCAAGGAAGGTGTAACATATCTTAAATACAAAATACTGGACGGCATAGATTTTGTAAACCATGCCGTATCCACAAGACACGGCGGAGTATCCGAAGGAGAGGCTTTGGGTACTCTTAACCTTGGCTACAACACAAAGGACACCAAGGAAAACGTAACCGAAAACTACAAAAGGTTCTGTAGTGCCGCAGATTTTGACAGCCGTAACCTTGTATTTGGTTTTCAGACACACAGCACCAACGTGCGTTATGTTACCGAGGATGACCGTGGCAAAGGGATATATCGCGAAAAAGACTATACCGATGTGGATGCCCTTATTACAGACAAAGAAAATGTGGCTTTGGTTATACACACGGCAGACTGCGTACCCATTACATTTACAGACACAGAAAACAAGGCTATAGGCAACGCCCATTGCGGATGGAGAGGTACCTACGGTAATCTTGCAGAGATAACCCTTAAGGAAATGGCAAAGCGTTTCGGCACAAACCCCAAAAACGTTGTATGCACCATTGGTCCTGCCATATGCAGAGAATGCTACGAAGTGTCGGAGGAACTGTACAATCAGTTTATGATAAGATTCGGTTTTAAAGATGCAATTATAAAGGAAAACGGAAAATATTATCTCGACCTTATGCTCATAAACAAACACATACTTGAAAATGCAGGCGTAACCAAAATTGCCGTAAGCGATTTGTGTACAATGTGCAATAAGGAGGACCTGTATTCTCACCGAGGTCTGGGACCCGAGAGAGGGCTTATATCATCGGTTATTGAAATACGATAAACCAAAATTTGAAGAAAGGACTATTAACATATGACAGATGACAAAAACAAGCAAAGCAAAATAAGCAGTTTCAAACTGTTTGTCCCCTACTACAAACCCTACATATGGCTTATTGTAATTGACCTTCTGTGTGCCGTATTCTCCACGGTATGTGAGTTGGTATTACCCTTAATAGTTCGTCACATTACAGACACTGCCATAAACACCCCGACAATGCTTACCGTAAATCTTGTACTACGGCTTGGGGGAGTGTATCTTTTCTTAAAGCTTATGGATACTGCGGCAAATTACTTTATGGCATACATAGGACATATAACCGGAACAAGAATAGAAACAGATATGCGAAGAGATATCTTCTCACATCTCAGCAAGTTATCCTTTAACTATTATGACAATGCCAAAGTGGGACAGATAATGTCAAGAGTAACTACAGACCTTTTTGACGTAACCGAATTTTCCCACCATTTCCCCGAGGAAGTATTTATTGCGGTAATTAAGATTACAGGCTCCTTTATAATATTAAGCGGTATAAACTTCAGCCTTACACTTATGCTGTTTATTATACTTCCCCTTATGCTCCTTGCTGTGGCACTTTTCCGCGGAAAGATGAAGGATGCATTTGCAAAACAAAGAGAAGAAATCGGCGAGCTTAATGCCTCGTTAGAGGACAGCCTTCTGGGAATAAGAGTAGTAAAGAGCTTTGCCAATGAGGAATTTGAAAACAACAAATTTCAGGAAGGCAACAAAAGGTTTTACCTTCGCAAAAAAGAAGCCTACAAGTATATGGCAAGATTTCAGGCAAGCACACGATTTTTTGACGGACTTATGTACGTTGCGGTTATTATACTGGGCTCGGTGTTTATGATAAAAGGTTCCATCGGTCCTGCTGACCTTGTGGCGTATCTTCTGTACATACAAACCCTTATAACATCTATAAGAAAAATCGTAGAATTTACGGAGCAATTCCAAAAGGGCATCACAGGTATTGACCGTTTCAATGAAATAATGAGTGAACCTATAGAAATTAAAGACCCGGAAAATGCCAAGGAACTTACAAGTGTGGAAGGAAACGTGCATTTTTGCGGTGTAACATTTAAATATGACACCGGCGACAATGTGCTTACAGACATTGATATAAACATTCAAAAAGGCGAAAATATCGCCATAGTAGGACCTTCCGGAAGCGGTAAAACAACTCTGTGCAATCTGTTGCCCAGATTCTACGAGCTTGCAGGAGGTAACATCTATATAGACGGCATAAACATAAAGGACGTAACCTTAAAGTCCTTAAGGGACAACATAGGTATAGTTCAGCAGGACGTGTATCTTTTCTCGGGAACCGTAAGAGAAAACATCGCCTACGCCAAACAGGATGCAACCGATGAAGAAATCATATCTGCAGCAAAGCTTGCAGGAGCGCACGAGTTCATTGTGAGCCTGCCCGAAGGCTATGATACATATATCGGCGAGCGCGGAATAAAGCTCTCCGGCGGACAAAAGCAAAGACTTTCCATAGCAAGGGTATTTATGAAGAATCCTCCCATTTTAATACTGGATGAGGCTACTTCTTCTCTTGACAACGAAAGCGAACATATAGTACAATGTTCTTTGGAACAGCTTGCCAAAAACAGAACAACCCTTACCATAGCTCACAGACTTACCACCATAAAAAATGCCGACAGAATAATAGTTCTTACGGAAAACGGCATTGAGGAAACCGGTACCCACGATGAGCTTCTGGCACAAAAGGGAAAATATGCAGAACTGTATAAACTTTACAGCAAATAAGGAGGAATATACAAATGGATTGGAAAATAGTAAGAATTGTTTTATTGGTTGTGCTTATTCTTGTAACCGCATATTTCTATGTTAAAGAGAGAAAGAAAGCATATCTTATTGCCAAAGAGCAGGACGAAATGATTAAGAAACAAAAGGAAGCGGAAGTAGCCGCAAAGGTTGTACTTACCGTAAAAATTGACGGTATGATGTGCGAAAAATGCGCTGCAAGAGTTACCGAGGGACTTAAAAAGTTTGGTGATATAACCATTAATCTTGAAGAAAAAACCGCTACCATAGTGAGCGATGAAATGCAGGATGTGGTGGAAATAGAAAACACCGTAAATGAGCTTGGATATAAGTTTGAAGGTGTGGAATAATAAAATGAGGGATGCAAAAATTCGTTTAAGAATTTTGCATCCCTTTATTATTTGGTTTATTAAAGTATCATAACTTAAAATTTCTTAATATTTTTATCTTTATGAGTGTAGATTTTCAGTTTTAGATTTGTCTTCAAAATAAAACGATTTTTATAGAAGATCCACTAGCCATTGGAGTATTATTCGAACCCGCCTCAAAATCAGTATTTTCGGCATCTTT
>CAYXPV010000181.1:0-4529 GCA_964467285.1 uncultured Oscillospiraceae bacterium | reverse complement strand
AAGGGTGCTCCCAGTGCAATTATACACTTCTATAATTCTACGAGTGTGGCACAGAGAGAACAGGTATTTAAAAAGTCAAAGGATGAAATTAAAGAAATTGCCGTAGAAGGTGCAAAGCTTGTTAAAAAGCTTGCTTCGGAATATGAAGGCAACTTCCGCTTTGAATACTCCCCCGAAAGCTTTACGGGTACAGAGCCGGAATACGCCCTTGAGGTGTGTAATGCCGTGCTTGACATACTGGAGCCTTCGGAGAATAATAATGTAATAATTAACCTGCCGGTTACGGTGGAAATGAGCCTTCCCCACGTGTACGCAAGTCAGGTGGAATATATGAGCAACAACCTCAAATACCGCGAGTACGTAACACTTTCTCTCCACCCCCACAACGACAGAGGAACGGGCGTGGCAGACACCGAGCTTGCACTCCTTGCAGGAGCAGACAGAGTTGAAGGTACACTTTTCGGAAACGGTGAAAGAACCGGTAATGTAGACATTATTACCCTTGCCATGAATATGTACTCCCACGGATTAAATCCCGGGCTTAACTTCTCCGATATGCCCTACTTAGTGGAAAAGTACGAAAAATGCACAAGAATGCAGGTAAGCGACCGTGCCCCCTATGCAGGTGCATTGGTATTTGCGGCATTCTCCGGAAGCCATCAAGATGCCATAGCAAAGGGCTTAAAATACAGAACCAAGAAGAAGCTCCACGAATGGACAGTTCCCTATATTCCAATCGACCCCAAGGACATCGGCAGAACCTACGATGCAGATGTTATACGTGTTAACTCCCAAAGCGGCAAGGGTGGCATAGGATATCTGTTGGAGCACACCTACGGCTACATACTGCCGCCCAAGATGCGCGAGCATTTAAGCTATGTGTGCAAGGCCATATCCGACCACGAACACAGAGAGCTCAAGCCCGAGGAAGTACTTGGTATTTTCGAGGAAAGATACTTAAATACCGAAGGAGAAATCAAGGTTACTTACTTCGACTTTATGCGTGAAAACAACACGGTTAAGATTGAAATTACCTTTGAAAAAGACGGTGTAGAAACCGAAATGGAAGCCGAGGGTAACGGTTCTCTTAACGCAGTAAACAACGCACTCAAGGCATACACCGGTGAGGAATATGTGCTTCAGGTTTACTCTCAGCACAGTATGCAGGGACAGGGTTCTCAGAGTGTGGCGGCATCCTACATCGGACTGGAAAGAGAAAACGGCGAGATGTACTGGGGTGCCGGAACAGATACAGATATTATGCGCGCTAATACAAATGCCCTCTTAAGTGCATTTGCAAATATGATAAAGGCTGGTGAAAAATAATGGGAATGACAATGACACAAAAAATCCTGGCTGCCCATGCAGGACTCGAATCTGTAGCGGCAGGTCAGCTTATAAATGCAAAACTCGACATCGTTTTGGGTAACGACATAACAACCCCGGTTGCGGTAAACGAGTTTAACAAAGCAGGTTTTGACAAGGTTTTTGACAAAGACAGAGTTGCAATTGTTCTTGACCACTTTGTTCCCAACAAAGACATAAAGGCGGCGGAGCAATCCAAAACCTGCCGTGAGTTTGCCTGTGCGCACTGCGTAAGCCACTTCTACGATGTAGGCAAAATGGGTATTGAGCACGCTCTCCTTCCCGAGCAGGGCGTGGTAACTGCAGGAGATTGCATAATCGGTGCCGACTCCCACACCTGCACCTACGGAGCAATTGGTGCATTTTCCACCGGGGTAGGCTCCACCGACATGGCGGCAGGTATGGCAACAGGTATGGCGTGGTTTAAGGTGCCTTCCGCAATTAAATTTGAACTTACAGGTAAGCTTAAGCCCAACTGCAGCGGAAAAGACGTAATACTCTCCATAATAGGAAAAATCGGTGTTGACGGAGCTCTCTACAAAAGTATGGAGTTTGTGGGCGAAGGCATAAAGAGCCTTTCTATGGACGACCGACTCTGCATATGCAATATGGCAATAGAAGCAGGAGCTAAGAACGGCATATTCCCCGTTGACGAAATAACCACGGAATATATGAAAGGTCGCACAGAAAGAGAACCCGTGGTATACGAAGCAGATGACGATGCAGAGTATGAACAGGTTATTGAAATTAATCTTTCGGACATTAATCCCACAGTAGCTTGCCCTCACCTTCCCGAAAACACCAAAGATGCAGATGAACTTAACCACATCAAGATTGACCAAGTGGTAATAGGAAGCTGTACCAACGGCAGAATGGAAGATATGGAAGTAGCATACAAGGTGCTTTGCGGTAAAAAGGTTGCCGACGGCGTAAGGTGCATCATAATACCTGCTACAATGGCAATTTACCGTGAATGTGTGGAGAGAGGCTATGTAACCGCATTTATTGATGCAGGTGCAGTGGTATCTACCCCCACCTGCGGACCTTGTCTTGGCGGATATATGGGAATACTGGCGGCAGGCGAAAGATGCATTGCCACCACCAACAGAAACTTTGTAGGCAGAATGGGACACGTTGACAGCGAGGTTTACCTTGCAAGTCCTCACACAGCGGCGGCAAGTGCCATAACCGGATATATAACATCATACAAGGAGGGTGCGTAATGAATACCAAGGGTAAAGTTTTTAAATACGGCGACAACGTTGACACGGATGTTATAATCCCTGCCAGATACTTAAACACTCCCGATGCAAAGGAGCTCAGCCTTCATTGTATGGAGGATATTGACACCGAATTTGTAAAAAAAGTAGAAAAAGGCGACATTATGGTTGCAGGATGGAATTTCGGTTGCGGTTCTTCCCGTGAACATGCACCTCTTGTTATTAAAACCTGCGGAACAGGCTGTGTAATTGCCAAAAGCTTTGCAAGAATATTCTACCGCAATGCCATAAACATAGGTCTTGCTATCTTAGAATGCGAAGAAGCTGCCGAGGAAATAAATGCAAATGATGAGGTTTCCGTAGATTTTGACACAGGGGAAATCTTTGACATAACCACCGGCAAAAAATATCAGGCTCAGCCCTTCCCGGAATTTATACAGAACATAATAAAGTCCGGAGGACTCTTAAACTCAATCGGAGGTAAGAGCAATGAATAAGAACATCGCAGTAATACGAGGTGACGGCATAGGCCCCGAAATAGTAAACGAAGCTCTGAAAGCCCTTGACAAAGTGGCGGAAATCTACGGTCACAGTTTCAGTTATACCGATGTGGATATGGG
Source organism: uncultured Oscillospiraceae bacterium (assembly GCA_964467285.1). Lineage (GTDB taxonomy): Bacteria > Bacillota > Clostridia > UMGS1810 > UMGS1810 > RGIG8748. Next base: position 1,324 of record CAYXPV010000181.1, on the reverse strand, counting down.
CGGATGTGCCATAGACAAATACGGCGACCCCCTGCCCCAAAGTGAGCTTGACAAATGCTTAAACTCCGACAGCGTACTCCTTGGTGCCGTAGGCGGCAACAAGTGGAACGATGTACCCGGTGACAAAAGACCGGAAAAGGGACTTTTAAGACTTCGCGCAGGTATGGAAGTTTACTCAAACAACCGCCCTGCAAAAATATGGAAGCAGCTTGCATCTGCATCGCCCCTTAAGGATAATATCGTAGAAAAGGGCATTGACTTTATAATTGTCCGTGAGCTTATAGGGGGCATATACTTCGGTGAGCACAAAACCGAGGGTGACACCGCAACAGATATATTAAAATACAGCGAAAGCGAAATTGAGCGAATAGGCAGAATAGGCTTTGAAACTGCTAGGAAGCGAAACAAAAAGCTTTGCTCTGTGGAAAAGAGTAACGTTCTGGACTCCAGCAGACTGTGGAAGAAGGTAATGCACAGACTTTCCGAAGAATACCCCGATGTGGAGCTTTCCGATATGCTTGTAGACAACTGTGCGATGCAGATTGTAAAGAACCCAAGCCAATTTGATGTAATAGTAACAGAAAATATGTTTGGCGACATACTCTCCGATGAAGCATCTATGATAACGGGCTCCATAGGTATGATACCTTCCTCAAGTCTTGGTGCAACAAGCCTTGGTTTGTACGAACCAATACACGGCTCTGCTCCCGACATTGCAGGTATGGATATTGCAAACCCCGTTGGAACAATCCTTTCGGCGGCAATGATGCTCCGCTACAGCTTCGATATGGAAAAGGAAGCCGATGCAATTGAAAATGCTGTGTCGGAAGTCCTTGACGAAGGCTACAGAACGGCAGACATTATGCCTCAGGACGAAGATGAAGCAAAGAAATGCACAAAAGTCGGATGCTCCGAAATGGGAAATCTGATAGTAAGTAGACTCAACAACCAACACTAAGGTTGTCTCAAATGATGATATCACCAAAGACACTTTAACAACAGCGAACCCCCACAAGCACATGTAAGAATGTTTGTGGGGGTTCGTTATATGGTTGCCTTGTTTTCTGAAATTATTATTGTAATTACGAAAGCAACCAATCCGCAATATCGACAATTCTTACACCCTCATACTGATACTCATCATGTCGAGTACGGGCGATAACTATCTTAGGATAGGCATCCTTGATTTGAAGCAAAGGCGTAACCTCACGTTCAAAAGTTTTGTCATCGCTGATATTGTCAGATACCTGTATATAAATCTTTTCATTGCGTTTTATGGCAACGAAGTCAATTTCTTTCTTGTAGAGCACACCAACATAGACCT
>CAYXPV010000180.1:0-4531 GCA_964467285.1 uncultured Oscillospiraceae bacterium | reverse complement strand
GTTTTACCAGAAGTTCGTAGAACTTCTTTGAAAAATGTAGAACTATCTAGTGTAAGAGCGTTTATACGAGCAAGCTCGTCGGCTTGACGCTGTTCTTCAAAGTTAGGGTCTACACTTACTTCTCCATTTATATAAGTGTATTTGTTAGGATATTGTACATAATCATAATATATTTCCTCATTTATTTCTATAGATATATAACCTTCTATATTTAAGATTTTATTACCACAACAATCTATTTTATTATTTAAAATGTGTAAATAGTACATATAATATCCTTTACTCTAAATAGTATGCATGACCACTTTGTTTAATAGTAGCAGAAAATGGGAAATACATTTTATCTACTTTTTGTAATTGGTCTATTAAAACTGAGCTTTTTGTAAATGTAACCTTAAGTTTATCATCTTCTTCTGTGTAAAATTGCAGTTTTAAAAGCTCTCTATCATCTTTCATTGTAATTTTAAACGCATTTATAATTATTTTTTTATTTATTAAAGAAAGTATGGAGATTTTATCACCTGTTAATGGTAAAATTGGAGTTGGACCAAATTCTTTAAATTCTTTCAATGTTAAATCTCCCAGTATACTTTGTAAGTTTAATTTTGTTGTGAAATTGTGCGAATAACATTTTTCACACCAACCTTGATACGATTTGATAGTTGATAAATTTTTATTTAACATTCCTATTTTAGGTTTTTTACATATATTAGACAAAGCTTGTTTAAATCTTTTAGCTGTTGATTTACGCAGTATAGTATACGTAGGGAAGTGTCTATAACCTAAAAAATCTACACCTTGTTTAGTTTTAAAAACTTCTACATAACTAAATTCTTGTTCAAGATTGTTGTATATAAAATCTTGTATTCTATATTTTATATTTCTTAAATATTTTTTGTCATTTGACATAAATACACAGTCATCACAGTATCGTATATATGATTTTATACGTAAATTATGTTTTACATAATTATCTAATTCAGATAAATAAATATTACCAAAAAGTTGGCTGGTTAAATTACCTATTGGTACATTAATATTTCCTTCAAACGAAAATACTATATCTCCTATTATATCTAAAAGTTTAGTATCTTTTATTTTGCGTTTTATAAGATTAAAAAGTATACTTTGGTTCATTGTAGGATAAAATTTTTTAATATCTGTTTTTAAGCAATATTTATATTTATGTACTTCTTCTCTACATTTATAACTACCCATTAATGGTCCACGTCCTTTTATACAACCATATGTATCGCTTATGAAAGACCTAACAAATATATCCTCTATAATGTTTATTAAAGCGTGGTGCACAATTCTATCTGGTAGTGGTAGTATATACACATCTCTACATTTACCATATTCAAATATAGGCATTTTTTTATATTCAGATGTATGAAATTTGCCATTTAAAACCAATTGGCGTAAATCTTCAAGATTATATACTAAGTCTTGTTCAAAATCCATTATATCTTGGCGTTTGTGTCTGTGTAAGCTTGTCAAAATCCAAGCAGTGTCAAAGTTTTCTTTAGATGTAAATGGGGGCCAGAGTCCACCTATTCTTTGCATGTAAATTTCCTTTAAAATGAAAGGCTAGAACTTTCGGATAACCCTACACTTGCACTAGCCTTTCGACGTAATGTATTTAGGATTTTTAGTCCAAGGATATACTTCCAGCTTGCTAGTTTATTGCGAATGGTGTATAAACTGCAATAACACACCACGACAACCAGTATTCGCATTCGTATTCGTACGACCACTGTTACAATTACGAGACCACGAGCCACAGTTCGTGGTGTTGTCGTATTTACCACCCAGTTGGAGAACGTGGAGAAATATACCCTATTTGTACTTATAAATTATAAATACAAATTTCTATTTTTGTGCCTAGCTTTGTGTCCTGTGTTTTGTACATTGGGCTTCAAGCATTAGGCTCTGTGTTTTGTGCTACTTTTACTAAAGTAAAAGCAACAGCTATATTTAATTTTCAATATGCAAGCTCACACCACGACACCCAGTAGCCGCAATCGTAAGCGTACGACCACCGCCACAAGTACGGCACCACGAGCCACAGTTCGTGGTGCCGCCGTAGCTACCACCCAATTGGAGAACGTAAGGCACTCCGTAGGTACCACCACGAGAGCTGTCCGTAAAAGTGGTCCAAGCACTTCCACCAGCAGGTCCAAGGTCTCTACCTATCTGCCATAAATAACCATTACAACATTCTATAAAAAACCCAGAAATCATACGACTTCCAGCAGTATCTAAATAACCACCACATAGTTTATCTGCTGGGATAGCACCACCTGCGATATTAGTTTTTTGATTTGAGCCTTCTGAAAATTTAGCAAATTCTGAGTCACTAGCAGGTTGTTTTTTAACAGCCCACATATCACCAAAATGTGACATAAATTGTCTGCTATTTATAACAGTTCCTCTATATTCAGAAGTTGTAGCTTTACCTGTACCGCTTTGCAAGTATATATCAGCCCAGAATTTTTCACCCCAATCAATGAAAGCTTGACCTACATTCCCACTATTGGATTTAAACTTTTCTGTCCATACAGAGTTTGGTATAATATCATTAGCCATATACCCAGAAGCAGGATGAACAGTCCAATAACTTGCACTATCTAATGTAGGTGCTTTATCACCTACATCTACGCATAAAGTATGGAAACCACCAATTTGACGGGCTTGTACATTGTCAATTATTAAAGAACTTTCTTTAGAAACCTTAATTTCATTACTACTTGTTAAATATATATAATAATCATAACCATTTTGTATTTCGGTTTCATTATATAAAAGATTAGTTACATTATATGTAATATCTATATCGGTATGAAACATATTTGTAGAATTAGGTATTTGTATAGCCGTACCAGATTTGATTGTTAGTAAATTTTTATCTGCTTGTATAAACTTAGGTAATTTATAATAAATATCTTGTACTGGAAGCCATTGTACTTTAGTTCTTAATTTACTAACATTAATCAAATTTGCATTTTGTACAACTTCACCTACATAGAAATATAAACCAAGTCCTTCTACTTCTGTTTGTGTAATTTGTGCTTCTATACCTGATTTTGTTGGGTCGGTAGTTACACCATAAGAAACATTTTCCGTAAATGTCGTACCGCTTAAGCTTCCTGTTCTGACACTTGCTCCATAAGCTGAATTTCTACAAGCAAAATCGCTAGAAGAGTTAAGAAATACACCCACATTGTTTGTGCCATCAGTCATACCTAAAGTCATGCCATTACCAGCTACAGGTATGTTACCTGTCAAATCATTATAAAACTTCTGTTTAACTTCTATAGGTAATCTAAATGTTTTATCGTCTTGATTAAGTACATAATCAAAATTTGTATATGTTTCTGTATTTAATTTTACACTTACACCACTTTCTGTATCATTATATGAATTTACTAACCATTCGTAAAAACTTTCATATATACTACCATTATTCCATTGACCTTCTGATTTTAGCCATGATAAGTTATTAGGCTCTGTTTCAAAATATTGATACATACCAAAGAAAAATGGATTGTTTAGTTCAATTTCATTTTTAACATTTATTTCTTGCACAACACCTGTAGCTAAAACTATATAGTATGGGTATTGTATAGATGTTTCAGAACTACCACCTTCAATATTTGATAAACCAACTTCAAGTAAACCAGCCAAATCTTCTAATGTATTTAAACCTTGTACAAGACCAGCTATTTTAGGTAAACGTACACTAATTTCATCTTGGTTTATAACAAATTGACCACAAGAGCCATATTGTGTAACTTTTTCTTGCCACACCTCTTCCGTACATACAAGTTGTGGATATAACAAGGATTGTGAAATTAAATGTTGTATAAAACTTCCATAACCTTCTGCTTCGTACACTTTATGACCGTCTAAACAGCCAACTTTTTCATCTGTTATAGGTATAGCAGATTGGAAAATTTCACCAACATATCTATATGAAGTTGGTTTATGTTCATAATTACCAGCTATAGTTTGATTATTTATTCTTATAGACATTTAACTCACTCTCTGATTTATATACAAAACTATTTTAGTGGAACTATATACTATTTCAACTTTTTAACACTATCTACATCTATACCTAATGTTTTTAATGTGTTAGAAAACATTTCTATATATTGATTACCATTAAACCTTGTACCTTTTTTACTAACTTCTTCTATATCTATAAATTGGTCTAAATATTTTTTAGCCATTTCTGGTGTTAAAAATTTACGTATATCTTCATTGCTTCTTAAACTATTTTTTTGTTTAGAAGCCAGTGCAAAATTAAATAATTTAGATTTACCGTTTTTGCTATGAGGTATAGCGTGTTCCAGACTCACATTGTCTTTAGTTAACTTATCGCCATATAAACCAAATTTTACACTAGGTAATTTATCCTCTTTAAATAAGTCTTTAAGTACACTATGATAACCAAAAGATATACCATACGCACCTATACCTAATGGTGCACTTGTTAAGGGTATAGTTTTTTGGGGCATAAAATTTG
>CAYXPV010000179.1:0-4557 GCA_964467285.1 uncultured Oscillospiraceae bacterium | reverse complement strand
GTCCCTATTTTATATGGGAATTTATAAGTGCTTCTTTTACATATTCATAATCGCCTATAAGTATTATTACCGCCGCAATTATATATTTGCGGTAACGTTCCAGTATTTTTTCGTTTACATCAAGTTCTGTCATAAGCCTTTTTACCGGGAGTGTTTTTTTAGATTTAAGAATTCTGGTAAGTTCACCGCTGCCTGCAATGTGAAGTGCGATTTTCATACAGGTAGTTCGGGTGGTAGCGTAGGTGGGCATGGATTTATATATGTCCTCAAGGCTGATGTTGAATTTTTCAAGCTCATGGTTGAGAAAACGCATTTCAAGTGCTGTATCATTAAGAGAACTTTTGGTATCTATTACCTCAAATGTCAGCTCTTCGCCTTCGCCGTCATCACGGCTTAAACTGCTGAAGGGCAGGGAAGAGATGTGCTTCGATTCTTTGCGAAAGTAGTCGGTAAGGCGGTTTCTTATAACCAACGCCGCAAAACTCAAAAACGAACCTTTATCCGCCGAGAATTTGACCATAGCTTCGTCAAAGGCAATAATTGCAATGGAAAAGGCGTCGTCATCGGTGGTAATGTGCTTTTTAAGTACTTTAGATGCGCAGGAAAGTATGTAGCCTGTGTATTCAATAATAATTTCTCCTCGTTCGGCTTTGTCATTGGCTGAATTTATAATTCTGTCTTCGAGTAACATTTGGCTCACCCTTCCTGCGATGTGGTCTTTTTTTCAGTATATCAAATTAATCTTTATGCTGTCAACGAAAAAAATAATCGGCACCGTGGTTTGCAGTGCCGATTAATATAAATTACTCATTCACATTTTCTAAATAGGATTTGGAATTTTTCAAATCTCTTTTATTTTATCCTTAGTTTATTTGTTCATATACAATCATTATTTTATAAATCCGTAAACTTAAGTTAAAAAACATATTATTTTAATTTCTCTTGAGGCCTCTCGCCCCGGCGTTATTTTTCAAAGCTTAAATTTTCTTTGGACTCACCTCTAACCCCTCTAAAGGATTTCTCAAAGCAAAGGACTGAAGATTTGTCTGTTTCAGGTAATGAACGGCGTATTCCGCCAAAAGCCAAAGCTTCTTCTCCTCTATATAAATTTTATTACGTTGATTATATCATCTTATACCCATCTCATCCTAAGGGCATCTTGTACCGCAATCTTTACCGACACATTTTTCTTTTCGATGCCTTGGAAGATGAGAACTTACTTAGGTAGGTTTATTTATTAAATATTTACTCTCTTACTTCCTTGCACCGATGATACTTACCAAATCAACGCTTCTGTCATACTTTGCTGTGGAACCTTTTGCTGATTGTATGAACTGTGACTGCTGTTCTGAATCGCTGTACATCGGTATCATCTCCTTTTCTCTTTGTACTATATAATTCGCAGGGTAATATAAAAAGTTGGGGGTTGTTTTGAAAATTTTTTTAAATTTTTTGAAACTTTTTCCATTTTTAAAAAGTATTATAGTTGAAAGGATATTCTATGAAAGGATATGATGAAAATGAAAAAAGCGTTGTGTGTATTTGTGGTATGTATTCTTACACTTTCTGTTGTACTTTGCAGTGCTGACACTCAAAGTTCTCTGGAAGTTCTTAAAAGTAAGGGCATTGTGTCCGGCTATGACGATGGCGGACTTCACTCGGGAGAAACCCTTACCAGGGCGCAGTTTGCTCAGATACTTTGTAAGTCTTTTGATGTAAACGTTACAGAAGCCCAAGTAAATTTCAATGATTTATCAAAAAATCATTGGGCGTACCAAAGTATTCAAAAAGCAGTAAATGCAGGCTGGCTTTCAGGCTACGACAACGGCAATTTCGGACCCGATGACAACATTACATATGAGCAGGCAGTAAGTGTGTTATGTCGTATCGCAGGACTTAATGCATTCGGTAAATATCCTTCGGCACAGGTTGCTGTGGGAATTGACAATGAAATAACCAACGGCGTAGACGGGTACATAGGCGAGGCAATCAGCCGTGAGCAGGCGGCAAGACTCATTTTAAATACAATGAATTATATTGACGAAAACGCAACCTCTGTGTCGGATTACCCTTCACTTACAACCAAAAACAGTTCTCCTTCTCCGAGAGTTCAGGGCGTAGCAGCCTCTTCCGGTGGAGGCGGTGGGGGCAGAGGCTCATACGATTCTGCGGCAGAAGGTTCCTTCTATTATGACGATGGCTATAACTATAACACCGAGGAATATACCTCAAATGAAGAAAATGTATTTAAAGATGCCATCACATCACCCTTGTCTATATTTTCTATAGACACAGATACGGCATCCTACAGCAACTTAAGACGATTCATACTGAACAGTCAGAACATTCCCGAGGGTTCTGTACGTTCGGAAGAACTCATTAACTATTTCGATTACGCAGGTCCCGAGGCTGAGCCCGGTGACGTGTTTGGTGTAAAAACCGAAATAGGCGCTTGCCCCTGGAACTTAGATAATAAGCTGGCAATGATTACCGTCAAAGGTGAAGAATTAACTGTTTACAAGCCATCCAATCTTGTATTCCTCATTGATACGTCGGGTTCAATGTTTGCCGGTAACAAGCTTCCTTATGTAAAGAAGGCTTTGGCAATGCTTCTTGATAAACTCGGCGACAATGATACCGTTTCCATTGTTACCTATGCCTCCGGCACAAGAGTTGCCCTTGAGCCTACTAAAGCATTTGATAAGGAAAAAATCCTGGGTGTAATAGATTCCTTAAGAGCTTACGGTGCCACTTCAGGGGCAAGCGGTATTAATCTTGCCTACGAGCAAGCGGAAAAGGCGAAGATAGACGGCAACAACAGAATTATTCTTTGTACCGACGGCGACTTTAATGTAGGTATCAGCTCTCAAAGTGACCTTGAAAAACTTATTGAAGAGAAAAGACAAAGCGGAATTTTCTTAAGCGTTCTCGGTTTCGGTATGGGCAACTATAAGGACAGTAAAATGGAAATTCTTGCAGACAAGGGTAACGGAAACTATGCTTACATAGATAATCTCCGCGAAGCAAAGAAGGTTCTTGTGGACGATATGTCCAAGACTATTTACACGATAGCAAAGGATGTTAAAATTCAGGTAGAGTTTAATCCTTCCAAGGTTAAATCCTACAGACTTGTGGGCTACGAAAACAGAGTTCTTAACAATGAGGATTTTGAAAATGATTTAAAGGATGCAGGCGAGCTTGGTTCGGGTGCCACAGTTACCGTGTTCTACGAAATAATCCCTGCAGACGGAAGCGAAAAGAGTAACCTTAAGTATCAGGATGTAACCCCCAAGGACAGCGATGAACTTATGACGGTAAAGCTACGTTACAAGCTCCCCGACGGTGAGGAAAGCATTTTAAGAGAGTATCCCGTAGGGGACAATATGATGACCGAAACAAGTGATGACTTTAAGTTTGCCGCATCTGTAGCCCAGCTTGGTATGATTCTTAACGATTCCGAATACAAAGGAACATCCACCCTTGACTCTGTAATTGACCTTGCACGTCAGGGCAGAGGAGAGGATAAATACGGATTAAGAAGTGAATTTGTTCAGCTTGTGGATTTGTTGAGGTATAATACTAAATAAATTAAACGGACTGTAAAGAGGTTTATCCCTTACAGTCCGTTTTGACGTATATTGACATTAAATTGTCACTTAACGGTGCAATTATCTATGGCATAATCTAACAAAATATTGATTAATTCGTTTCTTGAACGATTTGTTTTCTCTGCAAGCAGGTTGAGGTTTGTTACTGTTTCATCTTTTATTCGTACCGAAAAAGTTTTGTAACCATCTTCTCCTTTGAGATTTTTCTTTTTAATTATAAGTTGTTCTTTCATAACAAATCACCTCACATATAGTATAGCTTGACATTTGTTATAAAAATATGTTATAATCTATAACATAATTATGTTATACTTTTGAAAGGGGAATTATTATGGGTTTATTTGACAAGCTTAAAGAGGGTGCCGCAGCTGCAAAAGAGAAGGCATCTGATTTTGCAGAAAAACAAAATTTGAAAGAAAAATTTAACGATGCTAAAGATTCTGTAAAAAAATCATGGGAAGAAAGCACTGCTGCAATGAAAGCAAACAGTGAAGAAAATAAGCAGTTAAAACAACCGCTTGATGGCGCAATCATTAGATATGAAGTTATTTATCTTGGTGGTTTGCCTGAATATCCCAAAGCAAAACATGGTAATGCTGTGGGATTGAATATTATGGCTGATGAATTTGTATTTACTAAAACCGCAACTTCCAAAGATTGGTTTACGGAATATCGAATTCCATACAATACTATAAGCGATATTACCATCGAAAAGCGTACAATTAGCAATGCCGAAATGTTTTTGGGCGGTGGAAATGATCCAAATCAGCAACAAGAAAATAATATTTGTATAGCTTTTAAAACAGAAGAAGGTTTAGAACTCGTATTGCGTGTGGAGATGTTGACAGGTATCACAATTTACGGGCAGGCGACAAAATGCAGAGAGTTTATGGATATTTTGCGTCAACATAGTATTATGAATAAATTCAAGAAAACATATGATAGTGCT
>CAYXPV010000178.1:0-4558 GCA_964467285.1 uncultured Oscillospiraceae bacterium | reverse complement strand
TTGATTTTAGTCATTATTGTTTCTTTTTTGAAGTTATCCATATCTATTCTCCTAACACATAATAATATTATACCAAGGGAGATCCTTCGCTTCGCTCAGGATGACAAGGTAGTGGGTGTACGCTCCGCTCAGAATGACAATAAATTGTGTGTAATCCACTCGAGATGACACAAACGTCAACCTATCCATATCATATACATAATGGGAAGTGTAATTACCACAAGGGTATGGGATATCATTGCCATTGATGCCCCTGTTCTTGTATCACCGCCGTATGCCGAGGGGAACACCACGGTATTTAATCCTAAGGGTGCGGCAAAGGCAATAAGTGCCAATGACATTACCTCGGGGGAAGTTCCTATGTATTTAAGTATAAGCATCATAACCGAGGGAATTACTATAAGTCTTAAAACCGAGGCTATGTAAACCTGACCTCTTGTAAGGAGTTCGTCCACGTTGTAACCCCCTACAACAAAGCCGAGAAGTATCATTCCCAGGGGTCCCATACAGCTTGTGGCGTTGTCTAAAGTGATTGTTACAAAATCGGGGAAATATTGTCTTACGTTTGCAAGACCGAGAATCATACCTATAACCAAAGCAACAGTAGGCGGATTTATAAGGTTCTTTAAAAGGTTACCCCTATTGTTACCCTTGGGGATAAGTACACACATACCCCAGGTATACACCGTCATACTTAATACCATTGTAAACATAAGATACTTAAAAAGTCCTTCATCCCCAAGAAGCCCCAGAGCAATAGCATTGCCTACATAACCGTAATTACCGAAAGCAAGGGCGTAGGAGTATATTTTGGACTGATATTTATTTTCTTCAGGTGCAGCGTTTTTTCTTTTGCCGAAAAGCTTTGAAAGTGGTATGGCAACGGCAAGAGCGAAGCACACAAGCCCCAAAGCATAAAGTATGGAGGAGGCGTTTTCAACAAAATTCTTCGGCAAACAGTTCTTGCTGAAGCTGTTTATGGTTAGTGCCGGAATTATGAAATAGGTTTCCAGCTTTGAAATAACCGTTCCTGCATTTTCGGGCAGAAGCTTTGCCTTCCTTAAAGTAAAGCCTGCTATAATAAAGCAGAAAAGTACGAGCATCTGGGTTAAGGTTGAAGTAAATACTGTCATTTTAATAACATCTCCGTTTTATGCAATAAAAATAAGATACATAAGAGGTAAGGTGGCAACAGCAAAGGTATGAGATATCATTGCCATTGATGCCCCTGTCTTTGCATCGGCTCCGTATGTGGCAGGGAAAACTACGGTGTTTAATCCCAGAGGTGATGCAAATGCAAAAAGCACAAGAGTCATAACAGACTTGGGTGTGCCGAAAGCTTCCAGAAGAAGCAACATAAGCCCGGGAATTACAATGAGTCTAAGTATTGTAGCGGTGTATACTCTGCGTTTTGACACAAGTTCTTTGAAGTTGTAGCTACCTACCACAATACCCAAAAGCAACATTGCTATAGGGCCCATACATACCTGAGCACTTGCGAGAGTTGTCTTTAAAAACTCGGGCATATAGCTTCTGAGCCCGAATATGCCCAGTATCATTCCTATACCGAGAGCAATTACCGGCGGTGTAAGAAGATTCTTAAGAGGGTTACCCTTTGCGGCAGTTTTGGGGATAAGAATATAAAAGCCCCAAGTATACACAGCAATATTTAAAGGTATGGTAAAAAGCAAATGCTTAAACAGTCCGCTTTCGCCTAAAACCCCAAGGGCAAGAGCGTTACCCATATAGGCAAAATTGCCGAAGGTAAGCGCATAGGCGTATATGGACGACTGATAATCGGTATCAATACCCGTTTCGGGTTTTTCTCTGCCAAAAAGCTTTGACAAAGGAATTGCAATAATAAGTGCAAGGGCGAGCATAATCAATGCATATATCAGCAAATTATAGTTGTCTGCAAGATTGCCCGGTGTAAAATTCTTGCTGAAGCTTTCAATGATGAGTGCCGGAACTATAAAATATGTTTCAAGCTTGGACAAAATCCCCGAGCTTATCTCGGGCATAAGGTTGGTTTTTCTTAAAAAATAACCAACAGCTATAAAAGTAAACAGCACCAGCATTTGATTGAGCGTTGAACCAAAAATTTCCAAAGTAAGCATCTCCCGATATTAATTTGATAATTAAATAGTACCACTTTGAAAGAGGCTTTTCAACAAAGTATAAATAAATTTAATAACTTTGAACAATTAATTTTAAAATCGAAAGATTTATTTGGCGTTTTTAAAGGTGTACATCATTGTCCCCGTAAGACTTACCGTAGGGTCTGCACTTTCATCGGGGATTTCACTGCGTTCAAGCCACAGTGCTTCGGAAAGCTCATTGGTGTCAAGGGTGATTTTTGTGTCACCGTCTACCTCACAGAAAAAGCCTGTAAGAAGGCTGTCGGTAAATGACCATGGCTGACTTTTAAAGTATCGTATATTCTTTACTTTAAGTCCAACCTCTTCCATAACCTCGCGGCGAACAGTATCCTCCAAGGTCTCTCCCACTTCGTTGTAGCCTGCCACAAGGGCATAACGGCGGAATTTGCTGTGACGGTTGGCATATCTTGTAACAAGAAGCTTATCCCCGTCTGTGATGCCCACAATTACGCTGGGACAAATCTGTGGATATACGGTTCTGTTACATTGGGAGCAAATCATTGCCCTTTCCGTTTCGCTCGAGTGCATTTTGCCGCCGCACCTTCCGCAATAGGCATTGTTGGTGTAGAAAGAATGTATCTGGAATCCGGTTACTGCAATATAGCTGTTAAGCACAGGCTTAATTCCTCGGAACTCATCCTTTGGAAGGTACTCCCACTTATCAAAGGCTTCCACAGGTGTCCGTAGTTCAAAATAATTGGCACCGTCTATGGAAAAGAGAAATTTCGCCATGATAAGTGCATCGGGAAATACCTTTAACACATCGCTTATAACAGGGAAAGTAACCTCACTACCCTCTTTAAAACACAAAAGAGAATTACCGGAATATATGAGAAGTATGTCCCCTTCCTTCGCCTCGGGGCGTTTGTAGGAAACATCGTATCTGTGGGGAAAAATGTCTTGAATCACAATATCACACCTCATTCTCAATTTACACAAAAAACATTAAGTTATGAAAAATGTCATTCTGAACGTAGTGAAGAATCTTCACTATAATGGAGATTCTTCGACTTCGCCTACGGCTTCGCTCAGAATGACATACTCTTTTATGTGTTTATTTTACATCTGCTCAATACTATCGTTCTTCTCTGAAATAGGACAATCCCAATGCTGCCGGGGGTTGGTTTTCCTTTTTATCTCTTATACTTGTAAAAAGTAACACGATAATGGTAACCACATAGGGAAGCATTTCAAAAAGCTTTTTGGCAGAAACCGATATGTTAGGAATATACGTAGGTATTACATATAAGAATCCGAAAAGAATAGAACCGAGAATACTTACTGCCGGTCTCCATACCGAGAATATTACCAATGCAATGGAAAGCCATCCTCTGTCGCCAAAGCCGTTGTTTGACCACACACCGTTTGCATAGTCCATAACATAGTACAAGCCGCCAATTCCTGCAATGGCACTACCCACACAGGTGGAAACATATTTATACTTATTTACACTTATACCTGCAGCATCTGCCGTTTCGGGGCTTTCGCCAACGGTTCTTAAGTGGAGTCCCGTTCTGGTTTTTTTGAGCACATGTGAGGATATCAAAGCAATTATGATAGCCGCATATACCAAAAATCCGTAAGAAAGGAATATTTCTCCAAACCATCCCAAGCTATCGGCAAAGGGTAGGGGTGTTTTAAAAGCAATACTGGTTTTTGAAAGAGAAATGGAGGGTACGTCACTGCCTACCAAGGTGATAAGAGAGCCACCGAAGAAGTTACCTATACCTATACCGAAGGTGGTAAGCGCAAGACCTGTAACGTTCTGATTGGCACGCAATGTCACAGTCAAGAAGCAATATATGAGTCCCATAAGGGCGGCACCAAGCATACAGCAAACAAGAGGAATTATAATTGCAAGGAAGGCGTTAACCTCCGCTACAGCCTGTTCATATAAAAAAGCACCTGCTACGCCGCATATAGCGCCAACATACATTATTCCGGGTATACCGAGATTAAGGTTACCGGATTTTTCCGTAAGAATTTCTCCGGTAGAACCGAAAAGCAAAGGTGTACCCTGCATAACCGCACGGGGAATTATTGCTGTTAATATATCTATCATACCTTCGCCTCCTTTACCCGTCTGCTGTATTTAATACTATAGTTAATGAAAAATTCCGAACCGATGATAAAGAATATTATTATTCCCGTAATTATATCGGAGAAGGAAGAGTTCAGCCCATACACTTCGGAGATATCCGAAGCACCCTTTTGCAAGAACACAATTAAAAAGGATGTGAGAATCATATAAATGGGATTGAACTTGGCAAGCCAGGAAACCATAATGGCGGTAAATCCTCTGCCGCCTGAGGTATCACTCTTTAATGAGTGGTCTGTACCGGCAACAAGAAGGAAGCCTGCAATACCGCAGACAGCACCGGAAATTGCCATGGTTCTGA
>CAYXPV010000177.1:0-4574 GCA_964467285.1 uncultured Oscillospiraceae bacterium | reverse complement strand
GAGCCTGTTCTTGATATGACAGGTAACTGGTCACAGAAGCTTCGTTCCGATGGTCTTAAGGGCTGTGATGCAGCCATGACTACCGGCTTTGCCTACATGATGACCGGTGACGAAAAGTATGCAAAATACGCCATAGAAAATCTTATGGAAACAGCTTCCTGGGATATTGACGGTGTATCCTCATACAAGCAGCAGGACCAGCTCCACAGAGAAATCTGCTATATGTCCGCAATTGCCCTTGACTGGGTATGGGATGTTGCTACCGAAGAGGAGAGAGCCTTCATCATTGATATGATAGAAAGAAGACTCGTTGTAATGGAAGGTCTTCTTACCTCTCTTGCCAACTGCCCCAACGACTCCCACGGCTGGACAGCCTTCGGTTACATGGGTATAGCTTGTATATCTATCTACCATGAGTCCGAGGTTGCAAGACGATTTATGGATACAATCCTTCCCACATATCTTGCACTTAACCTCCCCTGGGGTTACCAGGACGGCGGCTGGTCACAGGGACCTCACTACTGGAGAGAGTCCTCCAGAAGTACACAGTTCTTTATAGATGCTCTTGTACTTGCAGATATTTTTGATCCCTATCAGGCGGCATACCACCGCAACGAATATCTCTGGCAGATGTACGCTTATCCCTCGGGTGTTTATGCATCCTTTGGTGACGGCGGTAACAGAAAGACCAGAGGTGACAGCGAAAGCATGGCTGTACAATCCATTACCAATCAGGCACACTTCTTAAATAACGGCTATGCAAAATGGCTCTACGATAATATGAGCAGAGAGATAGACAACTCGGTAAATGACTACTATGTTGCGCCTTTCATAGAAAATGTAGAAGCTAAAAATCCTGCCGACAGACAGCTTGCCTGGGAATTCCCCGACATCGGCTGGGCACTTATGACAGATGACCTTGCTTCCTATGATAAGATTCATATGACCTTTAAGTCATCTCCCTACGGCTCCTACAACCACTCTATGTCCGACCAGAATGCATTTATTCTTCAGGCATACGGTGAAAGAATTGCCACACGAAGCGGATACTATGATAGCTACCATTCAACCTTCGACTCCAATATTACCCGTCAGACAGGTGCTACCAACAACGTAACCATAGCTACCAACATAGGTCAGGGTGCAGACTCCCTTGCGGCAGACGGTCACCTTACAGGCTTCTTAACCCAGATAGACTTTGACCTTGCATCCGGTGATGCTACGCAAGCCTATGGCGGAAAGCTCGGTATGTATGAGCGTTCCATGATTTACATTCGTCCCGACATCTTTGTTATAGTGGATGAGCTTCAGGCAAAAGAAGGTAAACAGTCCAAATTTGAATGGTGGCTCCACAGCGAAAATGATATTGAAGTTTATGATGACAGAAACGGCTGTACCTTCAGAACAGGTAATGCGGTTCTGGATACTTCCGTAGTATATCCTCATAAGCTTACACCTTACTACAACAATATTCATGCTCTTTCCGATATGATTGAGTATCAGCCTGTTACTGCTGAATATCAGTCCAAGCCCGTACAACGTAAGATTTGGTTTGAAACCGAAAAGGTAGACCGTACCAAGGTTGTAGCGGCTCTCGATGTTCACAGAAAGGGAACGGAAGCAAGATATGTAGATACCGACTACTTTGACGGTTACTTAAGAATGACCTTTGAAAACGGTACTGTTCTCTATGTTAACCTTAATGAAAAGACAACTACCGTAGATGCAGGCGACATTGTGTTCACCGGTGAAGCTGTTGTTTACAACGACCGTTCCATTATGCTTGTACACGGCACAGAGCTTTCCGTAGGCGGCAAGCTTATTGCCGGGAGCGAAAAGGAAATGTCTTTTGTCGCAGGTGACAACGAGCTTTCACTTTCCACCTATGATGACAACCGTATGACATTTAATACCGATAATGACTACATTCAGGGTATTGAATCCGTTACAGACTACGACGGCAGACCTATCGGCGCAGAATACGGTATAGTTCTTACAGACGGTGCTCTTACACCCGTTGAAGGTTCGGAAGGGGAGTACACCATTGCGGAAGCAGAGAATTATAAGACCTTTGATGCAAAGATGGATAACTATTCTCTTATGCTTAACGGTAAGCTTATTACCTCCAGCGACGAGCTCAACAATACTGTAGAAGTGTACGTTGACGGTGAGCTTCAGCAGTCTGCCGAGGTAAAAGGCTATATGAGAAGAGACGGCAAAACCGTATTCAGCGGTAAAACCGATACACCTACACTTAAATATGAGGTAGAAGAAATTTCCGACGGTCTTACCGTAAGTGCTCTTATGGAAGGTGACAGAAGAACTGTCTCCGAGCTTAATATGACAGTTGACAGCACAGAAAAGCAGTACATTAAGCTTAAGACTCTTCCCGTTACCACACCCGAAGTTTACGAAGAAAAAGATTACCAGTCTGTTAAGGAATCTGCCGCAGCATTTATGGAAGCCGAAGATTGGCTTACACACAATGGCGGTAACGTTTACACCACACGTTCCTTTATGTCCGGTGGTGCAGGTGCTCAGCTCTTAAGCAGCACAGGTCACTTTGCTACCTATGAATTTACCATCATCGAGGCAGGTACCTATGACCTTGCAGTTAATGCTGTTTCCTGGGATTACGGCGGCTCTGTCAAGTCCTTTGACTTTGGCGGAAACACCTACATTGTAAACCTCTTCCAGACTGCAGACTGGGGTACAGTTCCCGAAAACTGGACCGCTACAATAGCAAAGACAGGCGCTTACCTTGAGCCCGGTACTTACTCTATGGTAGTAGAGCACGTTTCCGGTAACTGGAACTACGACTGGATTGCTCTTGTAAAGAGATAATTATTCTTAATAAATACAGGGCGGCTCACTCTTCCCAAGCGAAGCTAAGACCCTATTCCCTCTGTCTGTTTCGAGTGGGTTTTGGGAGTCGCCCGTATTTATACATTTCATCCTGTTTACAACAGTAACCGTATATGCTGTTGTAAACAGGATAAAACAACTTGCATTATATAAATTGCAAAAGATTCCCAAGGGTACCCTTGGTTTACTATGTACTTAACATACATAGTAAAAACACTAACTATATAAAAAATAATATATACTGATTTGTTCTGCTTTGTGAAATGCAGTGAATTTCATAAACTTCACGCACGCTTGTCATCCCGAGCGAAGTCGAGGGATCTCAAGTATGTACAAACTTTTATTTTTAAAAGAAAGAAGATGACTAAGAATGAAAAAGTATTCAAAACTCACCTTGTCTTTAATACTTGTTCTTGCTATGGTTCTCCAGCTTTCCGCCGTAAGCTTTGCCGCTGACATCGGACAGATTGCCTATCAAATAGATGGAAATGTTATTACTGCTTCCGTTGCTGTAAGAGGTCTTTCCGAAGAAGCTAAGTTAATTACTGCGGTTTACGATTTTGAGGGAAATTTCGTAGTAGCAGATGAGAGCGAAAGTGTTGCTAATTCCAAGGATGCGTTTTTAAAGACAACGGTAACCAAGTCTGCTGATTCCGATATAGTTAAATCCTTTATATGGGATGCAGATGACCATACCCCTAAAACCATGCCTTTAACTTCCGGTTACGAAGCTAAAGCATCTGATGTTAAAATTTACTTTGACGGTATTCCTTTCGAAACAGTAGTGGGCGAGGCATTAAGCTTTTCTAAGACAGCATATAGTGCTAAACTTACTGATGCTGACAGCGATGGTGTTTATGAATTTCCCGAGGTTACCTACAAGGTATGCAACAAGACAATTGATGTAGATATCGTTAATGATTACGAGGCACTTACCTCCACAATCACAGTTCAGAGTGGACCTATAACTACTACAACTACAGAAGTAACCAATACTTCTACAAGTACATACGAAACCTACACCTACGCACACTCCAATACAATAACAGTTACATTCTCCGATGAACTTGAAGGTAGAATTACGGATGCGTCTTACATTAGTGCCAAAGACTTTGGACTTGGTAGTATGCCATCAGTAACATCCGCAAGTAAATATTATGACTATGTAATGACCTTTGAAAAGGATGCAACTGCCAATATTGCATTGGTTAACTTTACCGTTACAGGTCTTGTAAATGGAGATTCTATTATAGTAATCGAGCCTACAGGCGATGATGCTACATCAGCTTACAGAGATACTGTAGTTGCTACAGACGGTACTGCTCCCACCTGGGCAGATGATGATAAAATTGTATATGCCTACGACTATGCCGGCACTACAGAAGAAGAAAAGCTTGCAGAAGCATTTGATGCATCCAGAGCTACTTACAATCAGTATGCTTCCACAAGTCCCGTTACAGTTACTTATGATTCAGGAACTGCGGCAAGTGCAAGACTTGTGCGTCGTGTTACCGACTCCGATAATTTCTTCGTAACCGGTAATTATGGTCGATACAATGATAGATACCCTGCATTTGGTCACATTGAATTTATAACCCCCAACACATCACTTTTGAACTGTAACTATATTTCAATGGCAAACAAAGACCTTGCATCTAAAGAACTGACAATTAACTTCTATGTAAATCAGTCGGTTAAGGTACATGTTG
>CAYXPV010000176.1:0-4631 GCA_964467285.1 uncultured Oscillospiraceae bacterium | reverse complement strand
ATTAGGGCGATTTTTGTATCTTAAAATCGGAGTTCGGATAATCCTCCAATGGCTATGGAATATATATCATCTACAGGCACAGTTGTTCCGTCGGCAAGAATTATCTCCCGTTCAAATTCCCGTATATCGTCTATAACGCCCTTGTAGGTTACATATTCGCCGCCCTCTTTTAGAAGGTCGGGTTTAAAATATGTCAGGGTGACATAGGCATCGTGACACATAAGATATTGAATTTTTCTGCTGAGTTCTTCCTTTACCCCTTCGTCGTGGTCTATCTTCCTTTGGGTAAGACGTGCGGTTTCCTCAACGGCATCACCGTAGCCGGAAAGTGCCGCGTAAGGAGCAAACTGCGCCGCACGGTTTACCTCGGCAGGAAAGTCCTTTTCTGTTTCACGATTGGGGTATGGGGTGTTTAGTATATCTTTGTACATGTTTTCATTCACGCTCTATGCCCGCCTATCTGGTTATTTCTGTCTATGGTGGTGGCACCCTCCTGCAGATTGGTGCCCTTAAGGATTGCATTTTTGCCAAAGCGGTTTTTAAGTTCTATGGTTGTTTTCTGTATTTTTCGTTCCTTCTCCAAAAATCTCTTTTCTTTTTCTTTCTTTGCATCATAGTCCGAATAATCCGTAAACATATCCGTCTGTTCAAACCTTTCTTTTTCCTTTGCTTCGTTTTCGCTTGCAAGCCCGGTTGCAGTTATATTTATTCGCCGCACAAGAAGTTTTGGGTCTGTTATTCTGTCATAAAGCTTTAAAAGGGCATCGGTTATAAGATACGTTGAAGATGTCATACGGTCAATATTTGCTGTTCCGTGGGCATGCTTGGGTATTCTCCTTCCGCAGTAGTCCACGGTAATCTCCCCTGTATATTCCCTTGCTATTTTGGGATTTCTGAGGTTTTCAATATCATAGCCCACGGTAAGAACTAACTGATTTGTAACAAGATGCTTTGCCACAAGGTCAAGGACAAGAAGCTCTGCCATTTCCCGAACTATTATCCTTGCCCCATTAAAATCATAGGCACAATGAAGCACCTGCCCTGTGCTGATGCTTGTATTTTCGGGCACATAGCTCATGGCCTCCTTAAGTGTACACGGTTCGTACCCCCAAGCGTGGTCTACAAGAAGTTTGGCGTTAATTCCAAAGAGCTTTTTAAGGAGGTTTCTTCCGAAGGTTGAGGTTGACACTCTCGCCACATCTCCCATTGTATACATATGATTCTTTTCAAGCTTTGAGGCATAGCCCTTTCCTATCCGCCAGAAATCCGTAAGGGGTTTGTGATTCCAAAGCTCTTTACGGTAGGTCATTTCGTCAAGGTCGGCAATCCTCACACCGTCTTTGTCGGCAGACTTCTTCTTCGCTTTAATATCCATAGCTATTTTTGCAAGATACATATTGGTGCCTATGCCTGCGGTGGCGGTAATTCCCGTGCTTTTAAGTACATCACGAATGATTGTCATTGCAAGCTCATGGCAAGTTACCCCATAAGTGCCGAGATACGCCGTAACATCCATAAACACCTCATCTATGGAGTACACAAGTATGTCCTCCGGGGCAATGTATTTAAGGTAGATATCGTATATCCCGGTGCTGTATTCCATATACAGAGCCATCCGGGGAACTGCGGCAATGTAGGTAAGCTCAAGGGACGGATTTTTCTTGAGCTCTTCCGAATTGAAGGACACTCCGGTAAACTTCCTTCCCGGAGCTTTTTTCAGGCGTTGATTGTTTATTTCTTTTACTCCCGACTCCACCTCAAAGAGCCTTGCCCTGCCGGATACTCCCATAGCTTTAAGGGATGGAGTGACGGCTAAACAAATGGTTTTCTCAGTTCTTCCTACGTCTGCAACCACAAGGTTGGTTTTTAATGGGTCAAGCCCCCGTTCGACACATTCCACGGAGGCGTAAAAGCTTTTTAAATCTATACAGAGATATGTTTTATTCATTTTTGCCTCCGTAATAATAAAATTCCACATCGCATTCATATTCTACACTTTCCCATGCACATTATCACCATGTCAAATGAAATTTTTTCAAGGTAATTTTTGGAAATAAAAAAGTACCGCACAACGCGATACTTCGATAAATTATATATTCTTCCTGTATTCGTGGGGCGTTACGCCCATACTTTTTTTAAAGAAAAGCGAAAAGTAATTCGGCGAAGAAAAATTCATTTTTTCTGCAATTTCATTTACAGGCATATCTGTAGCAAGGAGCCTTATAGCTTCGTTTACACGAAGGGATGAGTAATAGCTCTTGGCACTTATGCCTGCATAGCGATAAAACAAAGCCTTAACGTAGCTTACACTTATGTGCTCCTTTTCGGCAATATCTGCAAGAGTAAGGTTGGCACACACTTCTTTGTTCATGGTTTCCACCAGATTGCGATACACATTGGCACAGCTGTCTGCCGAAAGCTTGCTGATTATGCTGCCTTCACGGCAAATACGCACAATAAGTGCGGCAAGCTCCGACGCAACCATCTGCCCTAAATATGGGTCGGGTTCCGGTAAATCTTCAAACTCTGCCACAGCTTTAAAAACCCTTAAAAATTCGTTCTGTTCAAATTTATCCGGACGAAACACACCGCTGTAGAGCCTTTCGGGAACCTCGCCGTCTATAACCGCAGACAGATTGTACACATGAGGCGTTGTATTTTCCATACTCTTTAATCGGTGAAATTCCATAGGTCCATGGATAATGAGGTCACCCGATTCCATTATATAAACATTTTCTTCCTCCACCACTTCCAGCTTTCCGCTTTGCACATACACAATCTCGATGGATGGATGACTTTCGCCGTCATACACAAAATTTGAAGGAAATACTCTGTCCAAAGCATAGCCTATACTTTTTATATTGAAAACATTTTCTGTGTTTACAAATCTGTTCATATTAAGCCCCACATAGTATCCGAAAGTATAATTTTTCTATCCAAAAGTGTATTGAATTATATATTTGTACAATATATAATGATATTATCACATTGACACAACCTTGTCAACGGAAGGATGGTTTTTGATATGAAAGAAAAGATAAAAATAGGTTACATAGGTCTTGGCAGACGAGGCACAGGGGTTCTTAAGGAATGCATACTCAAAATGCCCGATGTGGAAGTGGTGGCACTTTGCGACAAATACCGCCCTGCTCTGGACAATGCCAAAAAGCTTATTGAAGAAAGAAACTACCCCCACCCCATATACACCCAAGATGAAGAAGAGATTTTTGCAAACAAGGACATAGATGCCGTATTTATAATGACCGGATGGCATGAGCACACAGAACTTGCCATAAAGTCTTTGCGTGCAGGTAAATACACCGGCATCGAAGTGGGATGTGCCTTTGACCTTGACGATTGCTATCGTCTTTTAAACGCCTACGAAGAAACCAAAGCTCCGCTGATGATGCTGTAAAACGCCTGCTACGCTCGTGCTGAACTTATGGCGCTGAACATCGTAAGACAGGGGCTTTTCGGTGATGTGGTTCATTGTGCAGGCGGCTACTGTCACGAGCTTCCCGAGGTGGAACTTTTCAAGGATATAGACAAAGAGTACAAGCACTACCGTCTTGCCTCCTACATACACCGCAACTGCGACCAGTACCCCACCCACGACCTTGGACCCATAGCAAAGCTACTTAATATAAACCGCGGCAACAGGATGATGACAATTAGCTCCTTTGCCTCCAAGTCGGGTGGACTTAAAGAGAGTGCAAAATACCTTCTCGGCGAGGACAGCCCCTATGCCAAAATAGATTATAAGCAAGGTGACATAATAACCACCGTTATAACCTGTGCAAATGGCGAAACAATCCACCTTACCCTTGACACTACCCTGCCAAGACCTTACTACAGCCGTAACTTTACCGTACGGGGTACAAAGGGTATGTATGGCGAGGAAAGACACGTGGTGTTCTTCCGTGGTATGGAAGAGCCTGTGGAAAATAACGAAGAAGAAATGTACGAAAAGTACGACCACCCCATCCACAAGGAAAACTCCAAATACATTGTTCAGGGCGAACACAACGGTCTTGACTGGATTACCTGCCGTGCGTTTATAGAAAGCGTTAAAAACGGCACCAACACACCCATTGATGCTTACGACACAGTAACATGGATGGCTATTGCTCCTCTTTCGGAAATGTCTGTTGCCAAGGGTGGCATGCCTGTGGATATACCCGACTTTACCAAAGGAAAATGGATTAACCGTGAAGCTCCTTTAAACAGTAAATACAGTCTTGATGTGGTATGCACAGACGAAGCCACACCCATATACCCCAATGTCGTCAACTTAAGGTTTTTGTCATTCTGAACGTAGTGAAGAATCTTCCTTGTAATGGAGATTCTTCGACTTCGCCTACGGCTTCGCTCAGAATGACATACATAATTTCTGCTTAAGTTGACAGCATTGAAAAAGCAACCAAACCGAAAAAGGCTTGGTTGCTTTTTTTAGTATATAATCTTTTGAAAACAATGTGGATTTTTACTGAAGCGATAGTTTATATTTCATCATAAAATTACTGTAGGGCAGGGGCTTGCTCCTGCCGTTTGTTGGCTTATTTCAATTACGAAGTCGTGATGCTATAATAAAAGTGGACACGAAAGGGTAGAAAAAAATCAATAATAGGTGT
>CAYXPV010000175.1:0-4644 GCA_964467285.1 uncultured Oscillospiraceae bacterium | reverse complement strand
AGGGGAGAAGCCAACATAGATTTAACCTCTATGCAGGCGTACAAGGTTGGCAGGTTCCTTGGCTGGTACTATTCCTCGCCACTTTCGGGATGCACCAAGGCAAATTACCGTCCCCGTATCGTCATAGGTAAGGACACCCGACGTTCCAGCTATATGTTGGAGTATTCACTTGTAGCAGGTATTACAGCTTCGGGTACCGATGCGTATATGCTCCACGTTACCACAACACCAAGTGTTTCATATGTTACCCGTCAGGAGGAATTTGACTGCGGAATTATGATTACCGCGTCCCATAATCCTTTCTACGATAACGGCATCAAGATAATAAACCGATACGGCGAAAAGCTTGATGATGAAACCACCGCCCTTATTGAATCCTATCTTGACGGGGATTTGGCACCATTGGGTATACAAGGCAGCGACCTTCCCTGGGCTCATAGAGAAAAAATAGGTTGTATTGTGGACTATGTATCGGGCAGAAACAGATACGTTGGATATCTCATATCCATAGCATCACATTCCTATAAAAATTTAAAAATCGGCATAGATTGCGCCAACGGTGCCTCCTGGATGATAGCCAAGGCGGTATTCGGTGCTTTGGGTGCACAGACTGTGGTAATAGGGGCGGAACCCGACGGCACCAACGTGAATTTAAATTGCGGTTCCACTCATATAGAGAAGCTCTGCCGTTTGGTTAAGGAGCAACACCTGGATATGGGTTTTGCCTTTGACGGTGATGCCGACAGGTGTATTGCCGTAGACGAAAACGGTAACGTTGCAGATGGCGACGTTATGATGTACATTCTGGCAAATCGTCTTAAATCCCGAGGTATGCTCAACAGCAACACCGTTGTTGCCACCGTTATGTCTAACAGCGGTTTTGTGAGTGCCTTGGAGGAATGTGGCATAAAGTGCGTTCAAACCACCGTAGGTGACCGTTTTGTGTACGAGTGTATGCAGGAAAATGACTATTCCCTGGGCGGTGAACAGTCCGGGCATATTATACTCAAAAAGTACGCCACCACCGGCGACGGACTCCTTACTGCCATAATGATTGCCGAGGAGATTTGCGACACCAAGCAGAAACTGTCAGAACTTTCGGAAGCTATACGGCTTTATCCTCAGTTTACTTTAAATATTCCTGTCAAAGACAAGGAAAAGGCTCTTGGAGATGAGGAGGTTTTAAAGGCAAAAGCAAACGTGGAAAAATTAATCTCCGGCAAAGGCAGAGTGCTTCTTCGCAAAAGCGGAACAGAACCTGTGGTAAGGGTAATGGTAGAAGCAGAAAGCGAAGAGCTTTGTGAAAGTTATGCTCAAACCATAGCAAGGGTAATTGGAGAAAGAGGTCATTCAGTTGAATAAAGAATTAAAAACCAAGGATTTATACCAATGCGAAACCCCGTATATAAAGGAGCTTTTTGAAGGAAGCGTGTACCCGTGGGATATGCTTCCCGGTCTGGGGGATTATATAAAAGGGTTAATCGAAAAGGGCATCGAAGGCTTTACGGAGATTATGCCCGGGGTGCTTGCAGGGCGTGACGTTCGCATATATCCTACTGCCACGGTGGAGGCACCTGCTATTCTGGGACACGGTACTGTTGTTCGCCCGGGGGCATTCCTCAGAGGCAATGTGGTAACCGGTTCTCAGTGTGTGTTGGGTAATTCCTCCGAGTTTAAAAACTGCATTCTCTTAAACAAGGTTCAGGCTCCCCACTATAACTACGTGGGGGACTCCGTTATGGGTAACGGTTCGCATATGGGTGCAGGCTCTATCTGCTCCAACCTTAAGTCCGACGGAAAACCCGTGGTGGTTCACGGCGAGGAAGATTATCCTACGGGACTTCGTAAGCTGGGCAGTATTCTTGCTGACGGTGCGGACGTTGGTTGCAGTTGTGTGCTTAACCCCGGTACGGTAATCGGAAAGAATACCCGCGTTTATCCCAACAACGCCCTTCGTGGGGTATTCCCGGAAAATTCCATTGTAAAATCACAGGATAATGTGGTTGAGATGATAAAATAACAAATTTGGTATATACTAAAAAGAGCCGCTTGCAGGTGGCTCTTTTTTCTTTTCAAAATTTTATTATAAAGGGTGATAATATGTGCGGAATTATAGGTTACACAGGAAGGGAAAATGCCATTCCCATAGTGCTTGACGGGCTTTCGGCTTTGGAATACAGGGGATATGACTCAGCAGGTATAGGATATTTTGACGGCGACAGCCTTTGCAGCATAAAGGAGCAGGGCAGGCTCTATCGCCTTAGAGAAAAGGTTGAAGCTATGCCGGGTTTACATTCCGCCTGTGCAATAGGTCATACAAGGTGGGCTACCCACGGAGAGCCTACAGATGCAAACGCTCATCCTCATGGTACGGAGAATGTGCTTCTTGTTCATAACGGCATCATAGAAAACTGTGACCGCATAAAAAATCTTTTGAGGGACAACGGTTATGATTTTTCCTCGGCTACAGATACCGAAGCTGCGGCAAAGCTTATAGATTTTTGCTTTGCTTCCTCCAAGGACCCTTTACGAGCCATATGGCAAGCTCTTGACCTTATAGAGGGTGCCTATGCCATAGCCGCCATTTTCAAGGGTTTTGAGGAAAAAATTTACGCTTTCCGTAAGGACAACCCCATGGTGGCTGTTGTGCAAGATACGGGAGCCTGTGTGGCTTCGGACATAGCCGCAGTGGGCGAAGGTGCCGAGGGGTATTTTGCTATTGATGAAGGGGAGATTGCGGTTGTGTCCCCGGGGAAGGTACTTTTCGTAACCTCGGACGGTAAAGAAACATTTAAAAATCCCGTTAAGATAGAGTCGGAGGCATCTGCCGTAAGTAAGGAAAATTTTGAACACTTTATGCTCAAAGAAATTTTTGAAGAGCCGGAAGCTGTGGAAAAGACAGTTTCCAAAGCCATAGACGGCGGTGTAATATCATTAAATATAGATGACCAAAAGCTCAAAAGCTTTGAAAACATACACATTGTCGCTTGCGGCACGGCGTATCATGCAGGACTTGTAGGCAAAAGGGTAATCGAAACACTTGCAAGAGTACCTGTGCGTGTTTATTATGCTTCGGAATTTCGTTACAACGAGCCTATACTCGGAGCTAAAGATTTGGTTATAGCCGTTTCACAGTCGGGGGAAACCGCCGACACTCTCGGAGCTATGAGGCTTGCAAAGTACAAGGGTATATACACCTTTGCCATTGTCAACGTGGCAGATTCTGCCCTGTGTCGTGAGGCGGACAGCGTATTTATTACCGAAGCCGGCAGAGAAGTGTCCGTAGCAAGCACCAAGGCATATCACGTTCAGCTTGCCGCCCTGTATCTTACGGCGCTGAAACTTGCAAGCCTTAAAGGTTCTTTACCCATGCAGGAATTGAGCAGACTCACCCATGTGCTTTTAAACGATATCCCCGGCAAAATCCGCCAAGCCATAGACAACCGTGAACGGTGTGAGGCTGTGGCAAAAAAATATATAAATTCCCAAAATATGTTCTTTATAGGCAGGGGCGTGGATGTGGCACAAAGCAAGGAAGCAGCCCTTAAAATGAAGGAGATTTCCTACATTCATTGTCACGCCTTTGCGGCAGGAGAGCTTAAACACGGGACCATTTCTCTCGTGGAGGAGGGGACTCCCGTGGTGGCTATAATTACAAGTAAGGCAACCCTTGGCAAAATGGTAAGCAATATGCAGGAAGTAAAGGCAAGGGGTGCTCACGTTATTGCCATTGTGTCCGAAGCTACGGCAATACCTCCCGGCATTGCCAACGATATAATATACTTGCCCGATGCCGAGGAAATATTTATGCCTCTTGTGTGTGCTTCCGCAACTCAGCTTATGGCGTACTATATGTCTTTAAACCTGGGCAACGACGTGGATAGACCAAGGAATCTGGCAAAGTCGGTTACGGTGGAATAAAAACCGCAGGGGAAGACTGCAGGTTCTTCCCCTGCACTCCTCCCCGTTCGCTGTGTTTTAATACCAAGCAAACATAAGACTTGTTTCTGCAAAAAGTCACCACAGTTTCAGCGGTTTATTAAAAATCGTGCCTTGAACCACAATTTATATTATTTTCTTCCAGTAAACAAACAATTTGTTCTATTGCTTCAAAATCGGTTAAACTATCATCGTTGATTATTTGTTTTATTTTATCAAGAATATTAATTGCATTTGAATCAGCTATTTGGTCTGCATCAATCACATTCATTCCAAATGCTTCTCGTATGCAGTCACTTATATGATTTTGTAATAGTTCCAATTTAATATTCATAAAAATCACCTTTTCAAATTTTGTATCACTTTTACAACCTATTATACAGTATAAAAGTTGTAAAATCAATATACAAAGTGCGAAAAAATGATACAAGATGTGTGGTGATACTTGTGAAACAAAGAACAGATGCAAATGGTAAAAATTTGATTGGCGAAAGACTCAAAGAATTACGCAAGATAAATAATCTTTCGCAACGTGATTTGGCAAGAGAACTCCAACTTATCGGTATGGATATGGATAAAAATGTAATAACACGGATAGAAACAAATAAAAGATATGTTACGGATTTTGAACTGCAGGCATTAAAGCAAATATTCAATGTAAGTTATGACTATCTGATAGATGGTGAATAATAACAAAACAGGGTG
>CAYXPV010000174.1:0-4681 GCA_964467285.1 uncultured Oscillospiraceae bacterium | reverse complement strand
TGACCCTCTGCTTGTAAGGCAGATGCTCTCCCAGCTGAGCTAAGCTCCCGTACACCACAGTCACTCGTTAGCGACTTTGATAGTATAACCTTTTTTTTTACAAATGTCAATAGTTTTTTTAAATTTTTTTAAAATTTTTATTTTTTTCTCAGAAACTCAATAATTATTATTGAATTTACCGAACAGAATCGTAGTTTAATTTGACTTTTTTCCGTATAATATATATAATACTTATTAATGTTCTGATTCGAGGTACAAAAATATGGCAATGTTGGAATCTGTAATTTCAAACGTAAGCGATGCCCTTTACACCTATATACTGATTATACTGCTTGTTTTGGGCGGACTATACTTTACAATACGAACAAAGTTTGTTCAAATACGTCTTTTCAGCCAGCAACTTAAGGCTGTAACCGAAAAACCCGGTGAAAATGGTGGCGTGTCATCTTTTCAAGCACTTATGGTATCCACAGCCTCAAGGGTAGGCACCGGAAACATAATCGGCGTATCTACTGCCTTGTGTCTTGGCGGCTACGGCTCGGTGTTCTGGATGTGGCTTATAGCAATAATCGGCGGAGCTTCTGCTTTTGCAGAAAGTACCCTTGCGCAGATTTTTAAACGGAAAGGCAGGGACTCTGCCTACGGTGGTCCCGCTTACTATATAGAAGCAACCCTTAAATGCAGACCTCTTGCTGTAATATTCTCCGTATTTCTTATACTAACCTACGGATTTGGATTTAATATGCTTGGTTCCTACAATCTGCAATCCACATTTGCCTCATACGGATTTTACAATCCGGAAACTTCCCCGTGGATTATTGGTTTTATTTTGGCAGTAATAGTGTGCTATTGCCTTATAGGCGGCGGCAAAAGAATAATAAATGTGACAAGTTTTCTGGTCCCTGTGATGGGTGTGCTTTATATACTTGTTGCAATAGTGGTTGTAGTTATAAACTACAAGATAGTCCCCGAAATTATGGGACGCATATTTTCCGATGCCTTTAATTTTAATGCAATATTCGGAGGATTTACCGGCTCCTGCGTAATGTACGGAATAAAGCGAGGTCTTTTCTCCAATGAAGCAGGTGTAGGTTCTGCACCGAATGCGTCGGCATCTGCTGAAGTCAAGCACCCGGCAAAACAGGGACTTGTGCAGATACTTTCCGTATTTCTCGACACCATCCTGGTATGTACAGCCACAGCTTTCCTATGTATGTGCTCCGGCATAGAGCCTACCCCGGAAATAAGCGGTGCCCCCTACGTACAAGAATCCCTTAAGGTGACTCTGGGCAATTTCGGACCAATATTTATAACCGTGGCAATGATACTTTTTGCATTTACAACCCTTTTGGGCAATCTGTACTACGTGGACAGATGCCTGTTTTATATGATAGGTCACGAGCCAAGCAAAAAGGTAAAGAATACATCTCACATAATTGCATCCCTTATTATATTTATCGGTGCCGGCTTAAGCGCCGATATATTGTGGAACATAGCGGACATTACAATGGGCGGCATGACACTTATTAATATGCCGGTGATACTGTATCTGGGCAAATATGTAATACGAACATTAAAAGACTACGACAAACAAATCAAAGAGGGCAAAGACCCTGTCTTTAAAGCGCAAAATATAGGTTTACCGTACAAAACAGACTATTGGAACTGACAGAAGGCGATAACAAATGAATTTAAAGAAAAACACATTTTTAAAAGGCTTAGCGGACGGTCTGCCCATATGCCTCGGGTATCTTTCGGTATCCTTTGCATTCGGTATCTTTTCCGTAGACAGCGGACTTGGCATTCTTGAGGCACTGCTTATATCTATGACCAATGTAACCTCAGCAGGTCAGCTTGCGGCCGTACCTATAATTATCGGCGGAGGTACATTTCTTGAGCTTGCGGCAACTCAGCTTGTAATAAACTTAAGATATGCACTTATGTCGGTATCGTTGTCCCAAAAACTCCATTCCAATGTGCGGCTTATCGACAGATTTATAATATCCTTTGTAAATACCGATGAAGTATTTGCCGTGGCAACCTCAAATCCCGGTGAAGTAAAACGAAACTATATGTTCGGACTTATACTTACCCCCTATCTGGGTTGGGCAACAGGAACTCTTTTGGGAGCAATTGCAGGAAACGTACTTCCGTCAATGGTAACAGCATCCCTTGGAGTGGCAATATACGCTATGCTTGTGGCTATTGTGGTACCCGAAACAAGAAAACGTTCCTGCACCGCACTTTGTGTTTGCGTAGCAATACTGTTAAGCTGTGTATTCAGGTTTGTTCCTGTTTTAAGCAAGATTCCTCAGGGATTTGTCATAATAATCTGTGCGGTGGCGGCAAGTCTTATATTCGCCGTCGTATCACCGGTTCCGCAGGTAGAAAGCGAGGATGTGTGATATGACTGAGAACTTTTTCCTGTATTTACTGACTACTGCAGGAGTTACATATCTTATACGCATGCTTCCCCTTGTGCTTGTAAAAAAGAAAATAAAAAACAGATTTCTGTTGTCCTTTCTGTATTATGTACCCTACGCGGTGCTGTCGGCAATGACGGTTCCGGCAATATTCTTTGCTACAGACCACATAGCTTCGGCGGCAATCGGCTTCGGAGTGGCATTTTTGCTTGCATTCAGAAACAAATCCCTTGTTACTGTTGCGGCATCTGCCTGTGGGGCGGTACTTGCTGCAGAACTGGTGATTAAGTATTTACTGTGAGGTATTTTTATGTGGTATTGGATTTATATATTTACAATATCTTCTCTCATACCTGTTGCACTTATAGGTCTTGGCACCCTCTTTGTATACAAGCCGCCAAAGAGAATAAACAATTTTATCGGATACAGAACCCGTATGTCCCAGAAGAGTAAGGATACCTGGGTATTTGCTCACAAATACTGCGGTAAGCTCTGGCAAACCTCAGGAATGTGGATGCTCCCGATAGTTTTTGCCCTTATGCTATGGCTCAAAGACAGCTCCGAAAAAAACCTTGGGATAGCAGGAACTGTAATATGCTCCATAGAACTGATACCAATGGTGTTTTCCGTAGCACTTACGGAGTTTGCCCTGCGGAAACACTTTTACAACGACGGAACTCCGAGAAACGGTGATAAAAAATGAATTCTACACAAGCTTACTATGAAAAAATGACCGAAACCCCTGTAGCCCGTTTGGTGATAAAGTTGGGTATACCTACCACTATATCCATGCTCATTACCAGCATATACAATATGGCTGACACCTACTTTGTAGGCACATTGGGCGAAAGTGCTCAGGCTGCAACGGGTATACTTTTTACTTTGCAAGCCATAATTCAGGCAATATCCTTTATGATCGGTCAGGGCTCGGGAACAATGGTTTCCAAGGGACTTGCTGACCGCAACCGCGACGAAGCCTCGGAATATGCCTCCACAGGATTTTTTACAGGTACATTTTTGGGACTTTTGCTGTGTGTGGCAGGCCTTATATTTATCAAACCGTTTATGCGACTTCTCGGCAGTACCGAAACTATCCTGCCCTACGCCTGCGACTATGGATTTTGGGTGCTTGTTGCCTGTCCCTTTATGATAGGTTCACTGGTTCTTAATAATTGCCTGCGATACGAAGGCATGGCTTTTTATTCCATGATAGGTCTTACCACAGGCGGTATACTGAATATTTTCGGCGACTGGCTTTTGGTGCCGTACATGGGTGTATTCGGCGCAGGTCTTTCCACGGCAGTATCTCAGATAATAAGCTTTTTTATTCTTCTGTTTTACCATATTAAAAAGGCTCAGGGAAGGATAAACCTTAAATACATAAGCAAAAAGGCAAGTACTTATCTTAACATATCCAAGATAGGATTCCCTGCCATGATACGTCAGGGACTGTCCTCCATATCCAGCGGACTCTTAAATAACCTCACCAAACCCTTCGGCGATGCAGCAATTGCCGCAATGAGCGTGGTAAACCGCTTCTCCATGTTTGTAATGTGCGTAGGTCTTGGTATAGGCCAGGGCTTCCAGCCGGTAGCCTCCTTTAACTATCAGGCAAAAAAATACAAACGCGTAAAGAAGGGACTCCTTGTAACCGCAGGAGTAGGAATAATACTTGTTAGCGCATTGGCAATACCGGGATTTATATTTGCAGACAAAATTGTGTATGCATTCCAAAGAAGTCCCGAGGTTATAGAAATAGGCGCTTATGCCCTTCGTTGGGCAACGATAGGCGTAATGTTTATGCCCCTTTCGGTGCCTGTAAATATGCTTTATCAGAGCATTCGTAAGCCGGGCGTAAGTTCCTTCCTTTCACTTATGAGGTCGGGACTTGCATTTATACCCACACTTATAATTACAACGCAATTTATGGGGCTTACGGGTATACAGATTTCACAACCCATAGCAGATATTATTTCAGGGCTTGTAAGTCTTCCCTTCAGCATACATTTCCTTATGAAACAGTATCAAAACTGATTTTTGTGCTAATGTGGTTGAATAATCCATTTATTTCCCTAAATATTTGTGATACCCTTTGATTAAACTAAAACAAATGAGGTGTTCTGATGATTAAAAACATTACCCTTGAAATGAGCCTTAAGCCCTTTAAGGAAACTACAGACTCATATATACAGGATGTATGCACCAACGTCTTTAAACAATGGCGACCCCTTGTAAAGGAAGCCGACTGTATATCCGTA
>CAYXPV010000173.1:0-4688 GCA_964467285.1 uncultured Oscillospiraceae bacterium | reverse complement strand
GGGCCATGCGGTATATACCCTTTCTGACCCTCGTGCAGTAATCCTCAAAGCAAATGCAAAGAAACTTGCCGAGCGTTTGGGATATATGGATGAATTTAATCTGTACAACACAATAGAAGAAATTGTTCCGAAGGCTTACGAAGATGTCAAAGGTAAAAAGAAGATTATGTGTGCAAACGTTGACCTTTACTCGGGATTCGTTTATAAAATGCTTAAAATTCCACCCGAAATTTACACTCCCCTCTTTGCTATATCAAGAACGGCAGGCTGGTGCGCACACCGCATAGAAGAGATAATTTCCGGAGGAAAAATAATCAGACCTGCATACAAAAGCCTTTGCAGAAATTCAAGAGAGTATATTCCAATGGAACAAAGATAAACCCAAATAAAATAAAACAGGCACTTAGTGCCTGTTTTATTTTATTTAAATGATAATTCATATACCTTTCCGTCAATAAAATCAAAAACTATATATTTACTTCCGGAAACCTTTTCAAATATCCATTGTCTTTCCCAACCGGCACCGTCGCTGCCATTATAATGTATACCGTTGACAACATTGAAGTAACTGCCCTGAGTATGGGGAAGATTGTAAGACGACTGATAATCATTATCACCGGATTTAATATAGCGTACATAGAATCCGTCTGCATTATAGAACTCGCCTTCCATTGTCTTATAACTATCGAAAAATCCGTTTGACGAATTTTCCTCTTCCAGAAGAGTTATACATTTTTCAAACTCATATTCGGCATCGCTGAAATTCTTATCCGCAAGGTCGTTGAAGAATTTTATCGCTTTTACATAATCCTTCTTTTTCTTGAGTCCCAACGCGGTGTTGTAATCACATTCCATCACCATATTATCGTCTTCAAGTTCTTCAAACAAGGTTTTTGCTTCTTCGTACTTTTTGTCGTTATAAAGACTCATAGCAACATCATTTTTGCATTCTTCGATACGATTTTTAAGTTCTTCATCGGCATTTTCCGAAAGTTTGGCAAGAATTTCCAACGCTTGGGAAGGCTCATCTTCCGAAAGCAGATATTGTGCTTTTTCGAGCAAACATTCATTATACCGTTTATCCGAGTTTAAATAACCAAGATTTTTAAGTTCTTCATAAAGAACCAAAGCCCTATCATATTCACCTTCTTCAAGTAAATATTCAGCCTCACGGTAATCACACTCTACAAGCATATCCTTGGAATCTTTGAACCAGCTTATTTCGCTGAATATTGCGCGAGCATTATCAAAATCATCGTTCCTGAGGCTTTGCATAGCTCTGTTATAACTGCTGTTGTAGTTGAAATACACACCTACACCAGCACCAACCAGGCAAAGAACAAGGCTGAGAACAATTATAATTGCAATAAGTGGCTTCTTGGATTTCTTTTTTGGCTTGGGTTCTGTACGCATATCAAAAACAGGCTCGTGAGAAACCGGTGAAGCAGGGCGATGAGAATATGGATTATACGAAGGTGCGGTGTTTACCCCGTTCATGGCTGCAGGTTCTGCAGACTGCATTTGACCGGAATACAAAGGAGAATTATAAGGTGCCTGCTGTGATTGTTGTCCGTAAGGATTGGAAGCAGTTCTGATATATTGAGATGAATTATTAGGCGCAGATTGATTACTCCGGGAATAAGATTCTGTAATATATGTACCGTCAAGCAGAGCCTCAAGTCTTTTTCTCATCTGTATGGGAGTTTGATATCTGTTACGCGGGTCGTATTCACAGGCTTTTAATATAATTTCGGACAGTCTTGCATCTCCGTTTTTTGGTGCGGATATCTTATTACCCTGCAAACGCAATTCAAGAGCCTTTTGCGCCGAACCGTAATCAGTATTTACGCGGAAGGGTTCAAGGTTGTCATTGAGCAGCTTGTACATAACTATACCAAGAGAATATATATCTGCAACAGCGGTATAATTGTCACCGCGACAAACCTCAGGTGCCATATAAGTATATGTGCCTTTGGTGGATAAGTGTGAAGAAGTCTTTTCCAGAATTCTTGCCACACCAAAGTCACCGAGTTTAAAATCACCCGTTTCCGATACAAAGATATTTGTAGGCTTTATATCACGGTGGATAATATTATATTTCTGGCAAACCTCCAAAGCTTTGCAGATATCTATACCCAATTTTATTACATGCTCCTGGGTATAACTATTCTGAAAGAAGTCCGACATAGGCTTTAACAGTTCCATACGGATAAAGATATCCCAACCTATGTAGTCCTGTCTTTCTTTTACATCGTGATCCTCATAGCTTACTATATTACTGTTTCCTTTAAGCTTAGACATAAGCTGAAACTCTTTAATATATTCATTGGCGATGGAAGCATAGTAATTTCTTACACTTTCATCATCCATTGAATAATTTTCGCTTCTAAAGCCGTCATAGGAGGCTTTGTTTGACGGAATAGAGATTATCTTCATTGCAGATTTCATTTCGGAATAGTCGTGACGTTCAACCTCATACACGGCACCAAAAGCACCTCTGCCAAGTTCTTTGGTTATATACCATTTTCCGTCTATTGGTTCATATTGTTTATAATAGTTTATATCCATTATCAGATCCCCCCAATAAACATTATTGATTCTTTTGTTCCAAAGCTTTTAACGCACTTTCGTAAAGCTTTTCGGTAAAACTTTTTTTAACTGCGGATTCACCGGAACGAGCAACGGTAACCTTTATTTCAATTTCATTTTTACTACTCGTTACCGTAACGGTTGCAATACCCTCTTTGTTCGCATAAAGAACACCGTCGTTGCCGACGGAAACCGTTTCGGGATTACTTGAAACATAAACAAAATCCTTTGCATCATCAATATTTTGCACTATTTCGTTTAACTTTTTGTTAGTGCCGGGTTCTAAAACAACGGGGTCGGGGTATGTGATTCTAACTGTTTCCGAATCTCCCCCACCAATACCGTCATTATTGCTGCTGTCATTGCGTAAAAACGTGAAGTATCCCCAAACACCAAGCGCAATCAAAGCAACAAGCAGAAAAGCAATCAAGGAAATTGCAACAGGCTTTTTAAAATTATTTTTCTTTTCTTCCAAAACTTCTTGTTGATATTTGTCAGCTTCTGCAGGCATATCATCTCTGTGAGTTTCAATCAATATGACTGAGATGTTATCTCTGCCGCCATTTTCCAAAGCCTTGCACACAAGACTTTCTGTGCATTGTGCCACATCTCTTATTGAAAGAATTTCCCCTATACCTTCATTCGTAACCATATCAGTAAGTCCGTCGCTGCAGACAAGAAGTCTGTCACCGTCGACAAGTGTAATGGGAGCAGAAATATGAGGTTCTATAACAAGTTCATGTTCACCAATGCCCAGATGCTGCACCAATTTGTTCCTGTCTTTGTGAACCAAGGCATCTTCATAGGATATTACACCCATTCTGTAAAGTCTTTGAGCAAAGCTGTCGTCAAGACTTATTTGGGTGAGCTTTCCGTTTCTGTGAAGGTAAACACGACTATCACCCACATTATAAACCTTAGCAACACCGTCACAGATAACAACCATAGCTACTGTTGCACCCATCCTACCGGAACCGATTTCCTCGGTACGATTATATATCCTTTTGTTGGCATCCATAATCAAACCAATTACAAAACTGTCTATTTCGTTGGTGTTTAAAGAACGAATGTGCGCGTAATATTCATTTGTCACTTCGGCAGCTATATATGACGCTTCCTCACCAAACTCAGCACCACCCATACCGTCAAAAACTGCATATACAAGCAAATTTTTATCAGTATCTGCAGTAATGTCAATTCCTTCATCACGATTATCTGGTGTAAGAAATACACCGTCAAAAAAGATATTATCTTCGTTGTTGGCACGAACGTGACCTTTATCCACGGATACAGCCGTTTTATATACGGGTGAACTCATTATCCTCACCTCCCAAAATTAATGTCTTTCTTTATAGTACAACAATATATGAATAATGTCAATAATTGCAGATTTATTGAAAAACCCGAAATATTAACCTTGTTCCGAAGGTAATCTGCCTATATACTTTTTAAATGTTCTTGAAAAATACGATAAATTTTCAAAACCACATTCATTGGCTGCTGCAGAAACACTCATTCCACCGGATATAAGAACTGCCGCCGTCTTGCATCTTGACATATTTATGTATTCAAAAATTGTATTGCCCGTAAATTTCTTAAAATCCCGAGACAGGTGAAACTTACTTATACCTATATGCTCGGAAATGTCATCAAGGCTTATGTCACCGTTTAGATTACCTTGGATATATTCTACAATCTGCTTAATACGTTTTGCATTGGTTATATCGTTTTTGAATGAGTTATCCATGCATTTCTTTGAATGTTTGCGGGCAAGTACCAGCAACAACCCCAATACGGCATATCTTACAGCCGCAACCTTTGAATCTTCCCTGGAAGCATATGCCTTACAAACCTCCAAATAAGCATTACGAACCTCATCATTGCT
Organism: uncultured Oscillospiraceae bacterium; assembly: GCA_964467285.1. Classification (GTDB taxonomy): domain Bacteria; phylum Bacillota; class Clostridia; order UMGS1810; family UMGS1810; genus RGIG8748. The sequence continues at coordinate 214 of CAYXPV010000173.1, read as the reverse complement.
TATATGGGTATCAAATTGAAGTTTGGAAACATCTATTCCGTTTGACAGGCAAAAATCCTCATCAATAATAAGGCAAAAGTACCTTACAAGTTTATCGGAGGTTACTTTATGAAGCATATTTGAATTAATAACAACAATATCTCCCTCAGCAAACTTATATTGCTTTGCATCACACATAACCCTGCCTTCACCTTCAAAGCAAAAAAGCAATTCT
>CAYXPV010000172.1:0-4690 GCA_964467285.1 uncultured Oscillospiraceae bacterium | reverse complement strand
ATCGGCAGTTATGCCCTCTTTTGCAGTTTTGGTGGAAAACAAAATTACCGAGGTATGGGCAAAGCTCAGCTTTTTGCTTATTTTACGATCTACAGCCGAAACTGCTTCGGACATATCCTTGCCGTATGCACCGTAGCACAGAAGTGATGCCCCGTCTCCGGAGGATTCTGCCCCAAAACCTCCCGTATCACCGAGAGCAAAGGTATAGAGTTTTTTCCCTTCGTCGGTTATTTCCACCCCCACCGCAAGCACATTGGCAAGAGTGTCTATTTCCCGATTATCGTAGCAACCCGTAAGGGTAATTATGCCAATTATCGCAAAGAAAACAGATATTTTTCTCATTTTGGTTTATCTCTCCCGGATTTGATTTTATATACAACACCCACAAAAGGCAGAACACCAAAGGCAAAAACAGCAGTAAGGGGTGCAATGACTTTCCACGGTTCTGCCATACTTATAAGAAAGCAAAGAAAAACCACGCCCGGGGCTATGGCTTTGTAGTTTTTAAGTCCCAGTCCCTCAGCCATAAGCTTACAGGAAAAGAAAATTGCTCCGCCGGAGGTTAAAAAGCCCATAAAAATCCATAGAATGTACACAATGCCGTCAAGTCTTTGAAAAACAAGTGATGAATTGGCAAGCATACTTAATCTGTGCAAAGGATAGACGTATTTTGCAGATGAGGGATAAGGCAGGCAGAGAATGTAGAAAAGCACAACCAAGGACATAACCACCCCGGAAATTACAGTTGCTTTAAGATAGACATTCTTGTGCTTTTCCCCCGAAAGTTCGGGTATAAAAAAGCAGAAAAGAACCCCGGTATAGAGCTTAAAGCAATCTACCGTCCCTTTAAAACTCCCCTTACTCAATACAGGGAAAAGGTTGCCCGGCTCAGCTTCATAGAGAGTGACCAAAAATATTATCGAAATCATAATTGCCCCGGCAACACAAAACACAAGAGCGTATCTTGCAAAGGCTTCAAACCCCACAAAGCACAAAGCAAGACTTGCAAGCGCCATAATCATAATAACAAAAACCTTGGGGCTAAGGGGAAGAATACACTCCCCTATGGCTTCGGAAAAGCTACTCATCATGGAAGCTCCGTATAAAGCCGCCATAAGGGCAAAGCCTATTGCCGTAACACTTGCGCCCCATCTGCCCCAAACCGCTTTTGCCCCATGGCAGACAGTATTACCGTTAAGAAGTCTGTTTAATAAAAAACCATATAATGCTGTCCCAACCCCTGCAAGTGCTACCCCAATATACGCTCCCGAAGGAAATTCGGTCACAAGCTCGCCGGGGGCTCTAAGGCACACCTGTGATGTAAGCATAAGCACAACAAAGGCTGTTGCACCTTTTGAATATCTTACGTTAATGGGTATCACTCCTTCCACTTACGGCTTATATGAGCCTTTTTATACATATCTTTAGGGCGCAAATACTGTTCTCTTACGGTGCCCCGTCGCCAAATGGGTGAACCTAATATGATACTTAAGAAATTCCTGCCGTCCGTGGGAGAAAGGGGCGACATAAAGGGTACTCCGAAGGACTTGGTACCAAAGGCAAGAAGTGTATTTACAAAGAACACCGCACCCACTCCGTACAGCCCGGCAAACGCCGCACCGAGAATATACAGAAATCTTGAAAAGCGGAAAGCAAAGGACAAGGAATAGGACGGCAATGTAAAGGAAGCAATACCCGTTACCGCAACAATTATTATCATAATGGGACTTACGAGATTTGCCTCAACAGCCGCCTGACCAACTATAAGACCGCCTACTATGCCCAAGGTAGAGCCTATGGGGCCCGGAACTCTTATACCTGCCTCCTTGATAAGTTCAAATGCAGTTTCCATAAGAATGAGCTCGACCAAAGCCCCAAAAGGCACAAGGGCACGTGATGATGAAACCGCAAGAAGTATATTTGTAAGAAGCAGTTCCGGGTGAAAATTCAGTATGGCGGCAAACACCCCTGGAAAAAGCAATGCCAAAACAACCGCCGTATACCTCAGAATACGTATAAGCAGAGAATAGGGATAACGGAGATATCCGTCCTCTGCCGAGGTTACAAGGTCAAAGAAGGTTGCCGGCATTATAAGCACGTGAGGACTGCCGTTCAGCACAAAAGCCACCCTACCCTCGGTAAGTGCTTTGCATACCCTGTCGGGGCGTTCCGTTGTTATCATCTGAGGTACGGGCAAAAAGGTATCTTCCTCTATATACTGCTCCACGTCCAGACTGGACAGCACATATTCCACATCTATGGATTCAATGCGGCGTTTTACCTCTGCTACAAGGCTATCGTTGGTTACATTTTTTATATAGACAACAGCTCCCGGCGTTTTGCTTGTACGACCGAGAGTTACATTTTCCATTATAAGATTGGGAGTACCGAGAGTTTTGCGTATAAGAGCGGTGTTACATCTTAAAACCTCGTTGAAGCCTTCATGGGGGCCCTGTATTACCGCTTCATTTTCCGGGTTTGAGATACTTCGGTGTTCCCAGGACTTTACGTCAAGCACGAAGCACACACCCACCCCGTCCGCAAAAAGAACGACGTTCCCGATATTTACCGAGTCCAAGGCAGACCTGATATCCGAGGAAGTATTAAGCTGTACCTGCGGCACAAGCATTGCCTCGAGGGATTTTTCAAGTTCAATATTCCCGGCTGCTTCCGGGGGATTCATAAGAGGTTCCAAAACAAAATCATTGATTGAGGCTGAACTTGTAAGCCCGTCCACGCACACAAGATAAGCCCGTACAGCTCCGTTTTTTAAAGGAATTACAAATTCACGGGTTACAACATCGCCGTTTATTTCCAAAGAAAAAATTTGTTTTACAGCTTCTATATTTATGTCAATATTTCTGCTGACCGACCGGGGAACCTCTATTTTAACCGGTTCAGAGGGTTTTGCAAGGTCAAAGCTGTGAGATATGGGTTTGTCGGTATACAGCAATAATATTTCATAAAATCACACTCCGAATACATTTTTTGCAAAGGCATTGTCATTTATACCTTGTATATTTTCCGAAATTTTGCAAAAGCTTAATATGAGGTGATTTTAAATGGCATTGACTCCACAAAAAATAAAGGATATAATTCAAAGCAATATCGGCATTCCCTGCTCCGTAATATCAAAACAGGGCAGAAAAACCCGACATTATAAAGAATGCATAATCGAAGCGGCATACCCGGAAATATTTTGCGTAAAATACATTGATTCAAAATCCGGCAAAGCAAAAAAAATGACTTTTTCCTACACAGATTTGTTTATAAAAAAGGTATTTATATGCAAAAGAAGCTCCGATTCCAATAAAAAAATGGCATAAGACACAAAAAAGTGTTAATATTTTGAAAAAATTTGCACAAATTTTAATTATTGTCTTGAAGAATTCCAAATAGTATTGTATAATGTGTATAACAATTCAATTCTAAGGAGGAATTTGGGATGATAAATTTAGTTGTTGGTAAAAAAGGCTCCGGCAAAACAAAAACAATGCTTGATGCTATAGCACAGGCTGTAGAAACCGAAAACGGTAACGTAATATTTGTATGTAACTCTTCAAGACATATGCTCGAGGTTACTCACGCAGCAAGACTTGTAGACGTTTCCAATGCTGATACAGAAACATTCAGACTCTTTAAAACCTTTATTTTGGGTATGCTCTCTCAGAACTACGATATTTCACACATTTTCATTGACAGCTTGTTCAAGATTGTTCCCGACGATATGGACAATTTGGCAGACTTCATCGAAAAGCTGGAAGAAATCAGCGCAGAATCTAATGTTAAGTTTACAATCTGCATAAGCGCAGACAAGAGTGAACTCCCCGATTCAATCCATAAATACATGTAATTTGAACATATATCAGCCGTCTTATTCAGGCGGCTGATTTGTTATAAAGGAAGTTTTCTATGGCACAGGATAACATATACATTTCCGTAGACAAAGAAGCAACTGCGGAAATAGTAGAGAAAAAGTCAAGATTTATAGCCAACATCCGCCACGTGGAAACCGAAGAGGATGCGGTGGCTTTTATAGACAAAATTAAAAAGCAACATTACAGCGCACGTCACAACGTGTATGCATATATTTTATCGGGCGGTATCAAAAAATATACCGACGACGGCGAACCCTCAAAAACCGCTGGGCTGCCTATTTTGGAAATGCTGGAAAAGCAAGGCATTACCGACGTGGTATGCGTAGTAACCCGTTACTTCGGCGGAACTCTTTTGGGCACCGGCGGTCTTGTACGAGCATATACGGAATCCGCCAAGGAAGGTGTGGCGGCATCGGGAGTTGTAACCATGAACAAATGCGCTCTGTTAGAGCTTTGTGTCCCCTACACCGCTTTGGGAAGCGTGGAATACCTCATTAAAAATTCCGGTGCTGTATGCGAGGACAAGAACTACGCCGAGGACATCACAATGCTTGTAACCATAGAAGATGAAAAAGCCTCCGCTTTTGCCGAATCACTAAAAAACGATTTTGCAAACTCGGTTAAAATCCAATTGAAAGGTCAGGTGTACAGAAAAATATGACAAACAAAAAAGTAGCACGCCTTTTGCTTGGCATAAGCATTATGTTTATTTTGCTGATTGTGTATATAACTCTGTTCGACTTTTTCAATCACGATAATTTTGTAAGTACAAATAACTCCGCAAGGGAAAACTATATACGCAGAGGCTCTGT
>CAYXPV010000171.1:0-4704 GCA_964467285.1 uncultured Oscillospiraceae bacterium | reverse complement strand
GATTTAGTGCAACCCGACAAATTAAAAATATGCGGTAAAATTATTGATATTTATGATTAATTATGTTAAAATCATATTGTTGTAAATTTGAGTATGAGGTGTTTTTGTGTATTTAAAAAGCATAAAAATGCAAGGATTTAAATCCTTTGCTGATAAAATTGATTTGGAGTTTGGAAGCGGAATAACAGCCATTGTAGGCCCTAATGGCAGCGGAAAGAGTAATGTTTCCGATGCTATTCGTTGGGTTCTTGGCGAACAGAGCATTAAGAGCCTTCGAGGAAGCAAAATGGAGGACGTTATCTTTGCAGGTACCCAGAAGAGAGCCCCCCTTGGCTTTGCTCAGGTTTCCATTACCCTTGATAATTCCGACGAGCTCTTTAATGTAGATCAGGACGAGCTTAAAGTTACCCGTCGTGTTACCAGAAGCGGCGAAAGTGACTTCTATATCAACAATACCCCTTGCCGACTTAAGGATATCCACGAGCTTTTTATGGATACAGGTCTCGGACGTGAGGGTTATTCTGTTATAGGTCAGGGTAAAATTGACCAGATTCTTTCCTCCAAGGCAGATGAAAGACGTCACATCTTTGAGGAGGCTTCCGGTATTACAAAGTACAAGTACCGTAAGCACGAATCGGAAAAGAAGCTTCTCCAGACAGAGGAGAACCTTCTGCGTATCAAGGATATCCTTGTCAATCTCGAAGAGAGAGTTGAGCCCCTTCGCATTCAGAGCGAAAAGGCAAAGAAATACCTTGATTACAGAGAGGTTTTAAAAGGGCTTGACATTAACATTGCCATTCGCAATATTGACAAGCAGAAATTAAACCTTGAAGAAGGTAAAAAGAAATTCAAGGATACATACGAACAGCTTAACAACGAAAAGCTCCGTCTTGACCTCATAAGTGAGCAGATTACCGCAAAAACCGACCAACTCAGTGAGGTAAACGAGGAAATCAATAAATTAAAGGAACAGTCTTTTGCTCTTGAAAAGGAAAACGAAACTATCAAGGGTAAAATTGAGATACTCAAAAACGACATCAAAAACAACTCCGACAATGCCTTAAGATGGCAGTCCGATGCTAAAATCATTGAAGAGAAGATATCCATCACCGACATTAATGTCAAAAAATATGAAGATGATATCAAAGCAAAGGAAAAAGACAAACTTGTCCTTGAAGAGAAGCTTTCCGAGTGCGACAAGAAGCTGGAAGAATACGAAAGCAAGATAAACGAAAAGACTGAAGACTCCGAGAAGTACAAAAACGAAATAGTTACTCTCTTGGGTGAAATTTCCGCTTTCAAAGCCCGTCTTTCAGGTTTTAACGTGCTTATAAAGAACTTTGACGAACGTAAAGCGGCACTTGAGGACGAGCTTAAGGAAAAGACAGCTCTTAAAGATGCCAACGATTTAAAGCTTTTGGAAACCAAAGAAAAAGCAAAGGCAAACGCCGACAAAAAGGCGGAAGCCTTCGGCAAAATGGAAGAACTTAAAAAAGAGTATTTTGCAGCCCGTGACGAACTTGAAAAGTCCAAGGAAATGCAAAATGCCAAGGTAAGCGAGCTTAACTCCAAGCTTTCCCGTATCAGCCTTCTGGAAGATTTGGAAAAAGGACTTGAAGGTTACTCCAAGGGTGTTAAAAATGTTCTTAACGCCAATATAAAAGGTGTTCACGGTCTTGTTTCCAAGCTTATTACCGTTAAGGATGAGTACATTACAGCTATAGAAATTGCCCTCGGCAATATGATACAGAACATCGTGGTAGACGACGAAAATGCCGCCAAGGAATGTATAAGCACCCTTGCAAAGACAAAGGGCGGCAGAGCTACGTTCTTACCCGTAACCTCCGTAGACGGCGATGTTATGAAGAATCCTCCCGTAAAGGAAAAAGGTTACGTAGGCGTAGCTTGTGACCTTGTGGAACACGACAAAAAGTATGACGGAGTATTCAGAAACCTTTTGGGAAGATGCGTTATTGTTGACAATATAGACAATGGCGTGGATATGGCAAAGAGAAACGGCTATAAGTTTAAGATTGTTACTCTGGACGGTCAGCTTATCAATGCCGGCGGTTCCATTACCGGCGGAAGCTTCTCCAAAAATCAAAGCTTACTTGGCAGAGGTAAGGAAATAGAACGCCTTAAGGAAGAATCCGAAAAGCTCCAGATTATTGTAGACGATAATGACGAGTGCATTGCAGAGCTTAAGGCAAATATCAACAAAATGGCAGACACCAAGGCAGAATTGGAAGACACCATTAACGAGTGCGAGCATCAGGAGGTTCGCCTTGAATCCGAAGCAAGAAACTACACCAGAATCGAAGCCGAGCTTACACGCTCCATTTCTTCAATTACCAACGAAAACGGCGATATCTTAAAAAATATTTCCGACGTTGAAGAAGAGGTTAAATCCTTTAATGCCAAGATTTTGGAAAATGAAGAGAAGATTCGTACAGCCCGCGGCAATGCGGATAAATTCCTTGCAGAATCCGAGAAAATAATCCTTGAAAGGGATAAATTCCAGGAAAGCATTCTTTCCGACAGAATTACCTATAACACCATAGACAAGGATATAGAAACCTTCCACGCAAATATCTACTCTATGAGTGCCAACAAAAACTCTCTTAATATGGAGCTTGCCGCAAAGCAGAACGATATTAAGAATATTGATGTTATAAACGGCAAACTGGAAGAGGAAATTTTAACTCACGAAAAGAACATAGGCACCAATGTGGAAATTATGGTGGAAATTGCCAAAAAGGTTCTGGAAACCCAGAAGGGCTACGAAAATGATACCGCAAAGCTAAGGGAAATTCAGAACTCCCTTAAGGAGCAGAACGAAACCATATATGTTCTCCAACAGGAAACTGCACGTCTTGAAGCGAAGAACGCCAAGATAGAGCAGGATGTGGAAGCGGTTATAAATAAGCTCTGGGATGAATACGAGCTTACCTACAACACAGCCCTTGAATACAAAAAGGCGGATTTCGACTACAATGAAGCACAGAGAGAAGCCGCATCTTTAAGGGGTAAAATAAAGCAGCTGGGCAACATAAACGTAGATGCCATAGAGGAATACAAGGAAGTTAAGGAAAAGTTTGACTTCCTAACCGAGCAGAAGGCAGACCTTGATGCAACCAAGGAAAAGCTTGAGGACATAATTCGCGAAATGCAGAAGGTTATGACCGAGAAGTTTGCCGAAAGCTTTGAGATTATTCAGGAAAAATTCAACGTGGTATTCCACGAACTTTTCGGAGGCGGTGCAGGCAGACTTACCCTTACCGACCCCGACAATATTCTGGAAAGCGGCATTGAAATTGAAGTACAGCCCCCGGGTAAGAAGCTTCAGAATATGATGGTTCTTTCCGGTGGAGAAAAGGCACTTTCTGCCATTGCACTTCTTTTCTCGGTGCTTGAAGTACGCCCCACACCTTTCTGTATACTTGACGAGGTTGAGGCGGCTCTCGATGACAACAACGTGTACCGTTTTGCAGACTATATCCGTAAGTATTCCGAAAAGACACAGTTTATAGTTGTAACTCACAGAAGAGGTACCATGGAAGCGGCGGACATTATGTACGGTATCACCATGCAGGAAAAGGGTGTATCCAAACTGCTTAAGCTTAAATTTGAAGATTTGGAGGATTACAACTGATGTTTGGATTTTTTAAGAAAAAGAATAAAGATACTGCCCCCGAGGTAAATACAACTGCAGAGGTGCTGCAGGAGGAAGAAACTCCCGTTGATGCTATGAACATACAGGAAGAAATACCTGTTGATGTTGCTGATGCATCCGAAGAAGTAATTACGGAGGATATCGGGACGGAAACTGCCGAAGAGCCAAAGGAAGAACCCAAGGAAGAGAAAAAACTCGGCTTCTTTGCAAGACTTAAGGCAGGACTCGGCAAAACCCGTGAGGCGTTAAACGAAAAGGTTGACAGCGTTCTTAAGTTCTTTAAAAAGATTGATGAAGACCTTTACGAAGAGCTGGAGGAAGCTCTTATTATGGCAGATGTAGGTGTGGAAACATCTACATTCATCATAGAAGAACTTCGCAAAAAAGTAAAGGAAAAACACCTTACCGAGTCCGAACAGGTAAAGGGCGAAATACAGGAAATCGTGTCGGAAATCCTTTGTGAAAACGACAATACTTTAAAGCTTGATACCACACCTTCCGTTATTATGGTTATAGGTGTAAATGGCGTTGGTAAAACTACTTCCATAGGCAAAATGGCTGCAAAATATATTGCCGAAGGCAAAAAGGTACTCCTTGGTGCCGCAGATACCTTCCGTGCGGCAGCTATTGACCAGCTCCAGATATGGGCAGACAGAGTAGGTGCCGACATCGTAAAGCATGAGGAAGGCTCCGATCCGGCATCGGTGGTGTTTGACACCATTGCTGCTGCAAAATCAAGAAAGAGCGATGTTATTATTATTGATACCGCCGGCAGACTCCACAACAAGAAAAACCTCATGGATGAGCTTGCCAAGATATCCAGAATTATAGAACGTGAGCTTCCCGGCTGTTCAAGAGAAACTCTCCTTGTGCTGGATGCTACCACAGGTCAGAACGCTGTAAATCAAGCTGAGGTTTTCTCCGAGAGCGCCGCTATCACAGGCATAATCCTCACCAAGCTTGACGGCAGTGCCAAGGGCGGCATAGTCCTTGCCATAGCCCACGAGCATTCCATTCCCGTAAAACTCGTA